>JBARAE010000304.1:0-9654 GCA_049791715.1 Micromonospora sp. | reverse complement strand
GTGGTGCCGGTGCAGCGCGGCGACGACGAGGCCGAGCCGGAACCCGCGCCGCCGAGCGGCCAGCAGCGCGCCGGTACCGGCTCGCGTGCCGGCCGGACCCCCGTCGGGCTGACCGAGCGGGAGCTCCAGGTGCTGCTCGGCATGGCCGAGGGGAAGAGCAACGCGGAGATCGGCCGGGAGCTGTTCGTCTCCGAGGACACCGTCAAGACCCACGCCCGACGCCTGTTCCGCAAGCTCGGCGCCCGGGACCGGGCGCACGCCGTGGCGGCCGGCTTCCGCGCCGGACTGGTCGCCTGAACCGGACCACCGTCGGCGACGTGCCGGCCGCGGGCCGGGCCGGCGCGGGTCAGGCCTCCGAGGGGTCGTCCTCCTCGGTGCCCTCGGTCAGCGTGTCGTGCACCCCGTCGGCGTAGCCGCGGGCGTAGTCCCAGGTGACGTAGTGGTCCGGGTCCGGGTCGTAGGCCGGCTCGTGCACCCGCGGCCGGCCCGAGTCCAGCAGGTGCCGCAGGTTCCCCCGGAGCAGATCCCAGTCGAAGTAGTGCGGCTCGCGGCAGTCCTCACACTCGATGACCAGCCCGCGCACCCCGATCGGCGCCAGCAGAGCGTGGTAGATCTCCAGGTCGGCCAGATCCTCCAGGACGTCCTGGCGCTCGACGTCCGTCAGCGGGTCGAGCGCGTCGTCCTCGCGCGGATCATGCAGGCCGGCAGCCGGATCCGCCGGGTCGCCGTTGAACGGGTCGATGGGCTCGTCGTGCACCCTCCCACCGTAGTCCCAACGGAGGCGGGAAGTCCGCCCCCGGCGTGCGCTGTGGCGCCGCCTACCCGGGCCTGCCGCTGCCCGGGGTGGGGCAGCTCAATGGGTACGATGAAGCGACGCGCCGTCACCCCGGCGTGCGTCGGTGCCCGCGCGCGCCGCCTCGCTGCAGCCCGTCCGACCAGCTCAGGGGAGCAATCGTGGATAATTCGCCCAGCACCGATCTTCCGGCCGGCGCCGACAGCGCCGAGCTGGGCGGTCACCTGCCGGAGCTGCCCGCCGGCTCCGCACGGGTCGTGCCGCTCGGGCTGACCTTCGACGACGTGCTGCTGCAGCCGGGCGAGTCGGACGTCGTGCCCAGCCGGGTCAACACCCGCACCCGGATGACCCGCACCATCGAGCTGACCGTGCCGCTGCTCTCCAGCGCCATGGACACCGTCACCGAGGCCCGGATGGCGATCGCCATGGCCCGCCAGGGCGGCATCGGCGTTCTGCACCGTAACCTCTCGGCGGAGGACCAGGCGCTCCAGGTCGACCTCGTCAAGCGCTCCGAATCCGGCATGATCACCAACCCGGTGACCGCCAGCCCGGAGGACACCCTCCGCGACGTCGACGGGCTCTGCGGCCGGTACCGCATTTCCGGGGTGCCGGTGATCGACGGCCAGGGCCAGCTCGTCGGCATCGTCACCAACCGCGACATGCGCTTCGTCTCCGACCCGGCCACCCCGGTCCACGAGATCATGACCCGCACTCCGCTGGTCACCGCCCCGGTCGGGGTCAGCAAGGACGAGGCGCTCGACCTGCTCCGCCGGCACAAGGTGGAGAAGCTGCCGATCGTCGACGAGGCCGGCAAGCTGCGCGGCCTGATCACGGTCAAGGACTTCACCAAGAGCGAGCAGTACCCGAACGCCACCAAGGACGACGCCGGCCGCCTCCGGGTCGCCGCCGCGATCGGCGTGGGCGAGGACGCGTACAAGCGGGCCCGGACCCTGGTCGACGCGGGCGTCGACGTGTTGATCGTGGACACCGCCCACGGCCACCAGCGGGCCGTGCTGGAGATGGTCGCCCGGCTCAAGAAGGACGTGACCATCGACATCGTCGGCGGCAACGTCGCGACGTACGCCGGGGCGAAGGCGCTGGTCGACGCGGGCGCGGACGGCGTGAAGGTGGGCGTCGGCCCGGGCGCCATCTGCACCACCCGGATCGTCGCCGGGGTCGGCGTACCGCAGGTCACGGCGATCATGGAGGCCGCTCGGGCGGCCCGGCCGGCCGGTGTGCCGGTCATCGGAGACGGTGGCATCCAGTACTCCGGCGACATCGCCAAGGCCCTGGTGGCCGGCGCCGACACGGTGATGCTCGGCAGCCTGCTGGCCGGCTGCGAGGAGAGCCCGGGCGAGCTGATCTTCATCAACGGCAAGCAGTACAAGGCGTACCGGGGGATGGGCTCGCTCGGCGCGATGCAGTCCCGCGGCCAGGCCAAGTCCTACTCGAAGGACCGGTACTTCCAGCAGGACGTGACCAGCGACGAGAAGCTGGTCCCCGAGGGCGTCGAGGGTCAGGTGCCGTACCGGGGGCCGATCTCGCAGGTGGCCCACCAGCTGGTCGGCGGTCTGCGACTCGCGATGGGGTACGCCGGCGCGGAGAGCATCCCCGAGCTGCACCGGCGCGGCCAGCTCATCCGGATCACCGCGGCCGGGCTCAAGGAGAGCCACCCGCACGACATCCAGATGACCGTCGAGGCGCCCAACTACCACACCCGCTGACCACCATTCCCCCAACCACCTGGAGTCCCCCATGCGTGACGTGGTCGAGATCGGGCTGGGCAAGACCGCGCAGCGCGGTTACCACCTGGACGACATCGCCATCGTGCCCAGCCGCCGGACCCGGGACGTCGACGACGTCTCCACCTCCTGGCAGCTCGACGCGTACCAGTTCGGCATCCCCTGCGTCGGGCACCCGTCCGACGCGACCATGAGCCCGGCGTCCGCCGTCCGCCTCGGGCAGCGCGGCGGGCTCGGCGTGCTCAACGTCGAGGGCCTCTGGACCCGGTACGAGAACCCGACGAAGGTGCTCGAGGAGCTGGCTGCCCTGGACGAGGAGGCGCGGGCGACCAAGCGCCTCCAGGAGGTCTACGCCGAGCCGATCCGTCCCGACCTGATCGCCGAGCGGGTCCGCGAGCTGCGGGCCGGCGGCGGCACCGTGGCCGTCCGGGTCTCCCCGCAGCACACCCTGGCCCTCGCCCCGGTGATCCTGGACGCCGGCGTGGACATCCTGGTCATCCAGGGCACCATCGTCTCCGCCGAGCACGTCTCGACCTCCGAGGAGCCGCTGAACCTCAAGGAGTTCATCGCCGACCTCGACCTGCCGGTCATCGTCGGCGGCTGCACCGACTACAAGACCGCGCTGCACCTGATGCGGACCGGCGCGGCCGGGGTGATCGTCGGCATCGGCGGCGACGGCTGGTCGACCACCGACTCGGTGCTCGGCATCCGGGTGCCGATGGCCACCGCGATCGCCGACGCCGCCGCCGCCCGCCGGGACTACCTGGACGAGACCGGCGGCCGGTACGTGCACCTGATCGCCGACGGTGACATCCAGACCTCCGGCGACATCGCGAAGGCGCTGGGCTGCGGCGCGGACGCGGTGATGCTCGGCGAGCCGCTCTCGCTCTGCGCGGAGGCCCCGGCCGGTGGCGCGTGGTGGCACTCGGCGGCCAGCCACCCGTCGCTGCCGCGTGGCGCGTTCGAGGTGGCCAACGAGCCGCTCGGCTCGATGGAGCAGCTCCTCTTCGGCCCGGCCGACGAGCCGGACGGCCAGCTCAACCTCTTCGGCGGCCTGCGCCGGGCGATGGCCAAGTGCGGCTACCGCGACCTGAAGGAGTTCCAGAAGGTCGGCCTCGTCCTCGACCGCTGAGGCGGTACGGACCATCGACGGCGCGGGTGGGATTCCGGTCCCAGCCGCGCCGTCGCACATCTAGGCTCGGGCGGGTGACGCGGGGGCGGCGGTGGTGCGCGGCGGCGCTGGTGGCGCTGCTGCTGGGCGGCTGCACCCACGCCGAGGAGCGGTTCCGTCCCGGGGCGGCCGACGCGGGTGACCCGTACGTGCCGGGGGCGGGCAACGGCGGCTACGACGTGGCCGGGTACCGGCTGAAGGTGCGCTACGACCCGGCCACCGACCGGCTCACCGCCGAGGCCGCCGTGACCGCCACGGCCACCGCCGACCTGTCCCGGTTCAACCTCGACCTCGCCGGCCTCACCGTTGACGGGGTACGCGTCGACAGCGTCCCCGCCCGGCACCGGCACGACGGCGCGGAGCTGGTGGTCACCCCGGCGCACGGGCTGGAGGCCGGGAAACGGTTCACGGTGGACGTGACGTACGGCGGGGTGCCGCAGCCGCTGCCCAGCGGGGAGCTCGGCAGCGGCGGCTTCCAGGCCACCCCGGACGGCGCGATCGCCCTGGGCCAGCCGGAGTCGGCGAGCACCTGGTTCCCGGTCGACGACCACCCCTCCGACAAGGCCACCTACGACCTGGACGTGACCGTCCCGGACGGGCTGGCGGCGCTCAGCAACGGGGTGCTGCGCCGGACGGCCAGTCGGGACGGCTGGACCACCTGGACCTGGTCGGAGGACTCGCCGATGGCGAGTTACCTGGCCACCCTGGTGATCGGGAAGTACCGCGTGTCGACCGGCACCCACGCCGGCAGGCCGATGGTCACCGCGGTCGCCGCCGGGCTGCCGCCGGATGGTCCGGCGGCCGCCTCGGTCGCCCGGACCGGTGAGGTCGCCGACTTCCTGGCCGACCGCTTCGGCCCGTACCCGTTCGACGCGTACGGCGGCATCGTGGTCGCCGACGACCGCATCCGGTACGCCCTGGAGACGCAGTCCCGGCCGGTGTACGGGCCGGGCTTCTTCCGTGCCGACCGGCCGAACACCACAGTGGTCGCCCACGAGCTGGCCCACCAGTGGTTCGGCGACAGCGTCTCGGTGGCCCGGTGGAGCGACATCTGGCTGAACGAGGGCTTCGCCACGTACGCCGAGTGGCTCTGGGACGAGCACGACGGCGGCCGGACCGTGGCGCGGACCTTCGACATCGAGTACGCGGCGACGGACTGGAGCCGCCCGTCGGTGAACCCGGGCCGGTCGGACCTGTTCGGGGACGCCGTCTACAAGCGCGGTGCGCTGGCCCTGCACGCGCTCCGGCGTACGGTCGGCGACGGCACCTTCTTCCGCATCCTGCGCGGCTGGGCGGCCGAGCGCCGGGGCGCCACCGCGACCACGGCCGACTTCGTGGCGTACGCCGAGCGGGTCGCCGGACGACCGCTGCGCCCGCTCCTCGACGCCTGGCTCGTCGGCGGCACCGCGCCCGCCCTGCCGTGACGCGGGTGTGACCCCCGCTCGGTAGGCTGCCGCCGGCGGAGTGGCCGGGCGAGGTCGCTGTGGTCGATTCCCGGGGAGGGTCGGAGGCGATGACGCTGACGGGGCGGGGCGTGCGACGGACCTTCGGGTTGCTGACGGCGGGCGCGCTCCTGCTCAGCGGCTGCGACTCGGCGCAGCCCGACCGGGTGGCCCCGCCGCTGGGGCAGCCCTCGCCCGCGCCCTCGCGGACGTTCGCGTCCGGTGCGGCCGGTGCCGGGGATTCCTACTTTCCCCGTTACGGCAACGGTGGTTACGACGTCGCGCACTACACCGTCCAGGTCCGCTACGACCCGGCGAAGGACCGCCTGTCGGGGACGACCACCGTGCGGGCCACCGCGACCACGGATCTCTCGGCGTTCAACCTGGACCTGGCCGGGTTGACCGTGCGGTCGGTGACCGTGGACGGGGTGAAGGCGGGGTACGCCCGCACCGACAACGAGCTGGTGATCACCCCGGCCACGGGTCTCACCTCCGGCAACGGCTTCCTCGCCGAGATCCGGTACGACGGCGAGCCCACCGCGTTGAAGAACGACGCGCTCGGGGAGGGCGGCTGGCTGCACACCTCGGACGGCGCGATCGCGCTCGGCCAGCCGGAGTCGGCGAGCACCTGGTTCCCGGTCAACGACCACCCCTCGGACAAGGCGACCTACGACATCGAGATCACCGTCCCGGCGGGGCTGGCCGCGGTCAGCAACGGCGTGCCGAAGGGTCGGAGCACTCAGGGCGGCTGGACCACCTGGAAGTGGTCCGAGGGCTCGCCGATGGCCAGCTACCTGAGCACCGTGGTGATCGGCAGGTTCCGGCTGACCACCGGGGAGCACAAGGGACGGCCGGTGTTCAGCGCGGTCAGCAGCAGCCTGTCGAAGGGCGCCGCGGACCGGTCGATCCGCCGGACCGTCGAGGTGGCCGACTACCTGGAGAGCGTCTTCGGGCCGTACCCGTTCGACGCGTACGGCGGGGTGGTCGTCGCGGACGAGCGGATCCGGTACGCGCTGGAGACGCAGAGCCGCCCGGTCTACTCGGCCGGGTTCTTCCGGCAGGGCGACAACACCGGGGTGGTCGCGCACGAGCTGGCCCACCAGTGGTTCGGCGACAGCGTGGCCCTGGAGAAGTGGCAGGACATCTGGCTCAACGAGGGGCTCGCCACCTACGCGGAGTGGCTCTGGGCCGAGCACAGCGGCCGGTCGACGGTGCAGCGCACCTTCGACCTCGGGTACGCCACCGGGTCCGACCGGCTGTGGCGGGTTCCGCCGGGCCGGCCGGGGGTGCGGAACCTTTTCGGTGAGTCGGTCTACCAGCGGGGCGCGATGGCCGTCCACGCGCTGCGGGTAGCCGTCGGCGACGCCGCCTTCTTCACCATCCTGCGTACCTGGGCGGACGAGAAGAAGGGCGGCAACGGCACCACCGCCGACTTCGTCGCCCTCGCCGAGCGGGTGTCCGGCAAGAAGCTGGGCAAGCTCTTCGACGCCTGGCTGTACGGCACCGAACGCCCGGCCGAGCCGAAGCCGCTGTGATCCGGGTCAGGTCCTGACCCGCAGGCTGGGATGCGCGGCGAGGAACTCGTCGGCGCGGCCGGCCTTCAGGGCGGTGAGGAACTGCCGGCCCACGGGTCGGAGCTGCTCACCCCGGTAGGAGCTGCCCGAGCCGACCCCGTCGCCGGGCAGGCCGACCAGGACCAGCCCGCTTTCCGGCATCCCGCCGAGGGCGTACGCGAAGTCGATCACCCGCCGGCCACCGCCGATGAACACCATGGTCTTGCCGAGCCTGCGGACCACCTGCTGGACCCGGTCCGGGTCCCGGGCCAGCCCCTCGTCGAGGATCTTGCGGATCAGCGCCCGAATCAGCTGCTGCTGGTGGCGCTGTCGGGCGTAGTCGCCGCCGGCGATGTACCGCTGCCGGGCGTAGTCCCGCGCCTGCCAGCCGTTGAGGTGCCGGGTGCCCTTCTCGTAGACCATCTGCGGCCCGACGTAGCCGCCGGCCGTGTGGGGCCGGTACTGCCCGTCCGGGCGCCGGTGGATCGAGGCGACCCGCTGGTCGACGTAGAGGTCCACACCGCCGAGCGCGTCGACGAGCCGGTCGAAGCCGAAGAAGGTGAGCACCGCACCGGCGTCGATGCGCAGGCCGGTGTACCGGCTGACCGTGGTGCGCAGCAGCTCGTACCCCTGGGCCGTGCTCGGGTGGAGCTTGTCGCCGGGCACCCGGCTGCCGTAGCTCATCGCGTGGGTGAGCTTGGTCCGGCCGCCGGGGTAGCCGGACTTCGGGAAGGCCGGAATGTCCACCACGAGGTCGCGGGGGAGGGAGAAGAGGTACGCCCGCTTCAGCCCCGCATCCACGCGCATCACCATCACCGCGTCGGCGTGCGGCTCCCAGCCGGGCACCGTGACCCGGGTGTCCACCCCGACGATGAGGAAGTTCAACGGTCCCTTCACGTCGGCGCCCGGGGGCGGGGTGGGGCTGCTGGTCACCGGGGCGCCGGTGGTGATCGAGGGCGCCGGCGTCGCCGAGGCGGCGACCGGGCCCGGTCCGGACCGCGGGACGAGCCGTTGGGTCACCACCACACCGGCGGCGATCAGGGCCACCGCGACCAGGGCCGCCAGCCCCAGCAGCCAACGTCGGCGCGGCCTTGCGGCGTCCTGCGTCATTCGGTGTCCCCTTCTCCGTATCCGGACAACGCTCTGACGGGCACGTCAGGTTGCGGCCCTCGGTGTCCGGATCGTCGAGCGTTCTGCATGATCGCGGAAAACTGGTGCTGGCGCGACCGCTACTCGTCGGTAATGATTCGTTCATGCGGTACGACGTGGTCGTCATCGGGTCGGGTTTCGGCGGCAGCGTCACCGCGCTCCGGCTGGCGGAAAAGGGCTACACCGTCGGGGTCCTCGAGGCCGGGCGGCGCTTCGCCGACGACGAGTTCCCGGAGACCTCCTGGCGGGTCCGACGCTTCCTGTGGGCTCCGAAGCTCGGCTGCTACGGCCTGCAGCGGATCACCCTGCTCCGCTCGGCCGACCGGAAGGCCGGCGGCGGGGTCATGGTGCTCTCCGGCGCCGGCGTGGGCGGCGGTTCGCTGGTCTACGCGAACACGCTGTACGAGCCCCTCGACGCGTTCTACGCCGACCCGCAGTGGCGGGACATCACCGACTGGCGTGACGAGCTGGCCCGCCACTACGACCAGGCGAAGCGGATGCTCGGGGTCACCACGTACCCGGTGGTCACCGGTGCGGACCGGGCGATGCGTACCGTCGCGGAGCGGATGGGGGTCGCGCACACCTTCCACGCCACCCCGGTGGGGGTGCACATCGGCCGGCCCGGCGAGCGGGTGCCCGACCCGTACTTCGGCGGGGTCGGGCCGGAGCGGACCGGCTGCACGCACTGCGGCTCCTGCATGACCGGCTGCCGGGACGGCGCCAAGAACACCCTGGTCAAGAACTACCTCTGGCTGGCCGAGCGGCTCGGCGTGCAGGTCCACCCGCTGACCACGGTCACCGCCGTACGCCCCTCGCCCGACGGCGGCTACGACGTGCACACCGAACGCACCGGCGCCTGGCTGCGCAAGCGCCGACAGGTCATCCACGCCGACCAGGTGGTCTTCGCGGCCGGCGCGCTCGGCACCCAGCGGCTGCTGCACGAGATGAAGGCCAGCGGGGCGCTGCCCGACCTCTCGGGCCGCCTCGGCGAGCTGACCCGGACCAACTCGGAGGCGATCCTCGGCGCCTCGGTGCCGCGCCAGCGGGCCCGCCAGCGGGCGCTGGACTTCACCGAGGGGGTGGCGATCACCAGTTCGTTCCACCCCGACCCGCAGACCCACATCGAGCCGGTCCGCTACGGCCGGGGCTCGAACGCGATGGGCCTGCTCCAGTCGCTGCTGGTCGACGGCGGCCCGCGGCGGGTCCGGCGCTGGCTCGGCAGCATCGTCCGGCACCCCGGCCTGGCCGCCCGGATGCTGTCGGTCCGGGGCTGGTCGGAGCGAACGGTGATCGCCCTGGTGATGCAGTCGGCGGACAACTCGCTCACCACCCGCTGGCGGCGCGGTCTCCTCGGTCGGCGGCTGGTGTCCGGCCCCGGCCACGGCGCGCCGAACCCGACCTGGATCCCGGCCGGCAACCAGGCGGTGCGACTGCTCGCCGAGGAGATCGACGGTACGCCCGGCGGCGCGCTGACCGAGCCGTTCAACATTCCGATGACGGCGCACATCCTCGGCGGGGCGGTGATCGGCGCCACCCCGGCCGACGGGGTGATCGACCCGTACCACCGGGTCTACGGGCACCCCGGGCTGCACGTGGTGGACGGGGCGGCGGTGTCGGCGAACCTCGGCGTGAACCCGTCGCTGACCATCACGGCCCAGGCCGAGCGGGCCATGTCGTTCTGGCCGAACAAGGGCGAAGCGGACCCGCGGCAGCCGCTCGGCGAGGCGTACCGGCGGCTGGAAGCCGTACGGCCGCACCACCCGGCGGTCCCGGCGGACGCCCCCGGCGCCCTGCGGGGGTGAGC
>JBARAE010000303.1:0-4111 GCA_049791715.1 Micromonospora sp. | reverse complement strand
CCGTCGACCCGCAGGCCGGCGTCGTCGTCGACGACCACCCCGGCGTCGCACAGCCGGCGGACGGCGGTGGCGGCGTCGCGGGCGGACAGTCCGGTACGCGTGGTGACGGCGGCGAGGTCACCGCCGCCGAGCACGATCGCCGCGAACACGAGTCGTCGTCGGTCGTCGGCGAGCGCTCCCGCCAGGGCCTGTGTACTCATGCGGGCAGACTGCCAGCCGGGCAGCGGCCCCGGCGAGGCGTTTTCCGGGGCGCCGGTCAGCCGGCGGGCCGCTCGGCGACCAGGACGACGCGGCGCAGCAGGTCGGTCAGCTGTCGCCGTTCCACGGGGTCGAGCGCCCCGAGCAGGCGGTGCTCCTCGTCGCCGACGACGTCCATCGCCCGGGACCAGGCGGCCCGGCCGGCGTCGGTGAGCTCCACGTCGACCCGCCGCCGGTCGATGTCGGAGGGGATCCGCCGCACGAAGCCCCGCCGCAGCAGCGCGTCCACCCGGGCGGTGATCGAGGCGGGTGCCATGTCGAGGTCGGCGGCGAGTTCCGACGGCGCCGCCCGACCGCCCCGGCCGGCGAGGGCGTGGAGCGTGCCGAACTCGTGGGCCTGCAGGTCCAGCTCGGCCAGCGCCCGCTCCTTCACTGCGCGCAGGTGCCGGGTGAGGAACGACATCCGGGTCACCACGCCCTCGACGTCCGGGTCGAGGTCAGGCAGGACGGGCAGCCATCGTTCGACATGGCGGTCGATGCGGTCTTCCACCCGACCATCGTACTCCGACGTCGAAATATTCGTTGACGAAAGGTTCGGTGTCGAAATACCTTGTGCCGGTGACACATCCCCTCCGGCTCCGTTCCTTCCGGCTGCTCTTCCTCGGCCGTACCGTCTCCGCCGTGGGCGACGCGGTGGTGCCCACCGCGCTGGCCCTGGCCGTGCTCCGCGCCACCGGGTCGACCACCGCCCTGGCCCTCGTGCTCGGCTGTGCGATGGTCCCCCGACTGCTCCTGCTGCCCCTCGGCGGCGTGGTCGCCGACCGGTTCGACGCCCGCCGGGTCGCCCTCGCCACCGACCTGGTGCGCTGCGCGGCCCAACTGGTCGTCGGCGCCGAACTGCTCAGCGGCACCCCGGCGCTGACCCACATCGCGGTGGCGTCCGCGCTCGGCGGCGCCGCCTCGGCGTTCGCCATGCCCACCGCCTCACCGCTGGTCGCCGGCACCGTCGACGACGGCGGGCGACAGCAGGCCAACGCGCTGATGGGCGTCACGGCCAACGCCAGCCGCCTGGCCGGGCCCGCTCTGGCCGGCCTGCTGATCTGGACCGCCGGCCCCGGCTGGGCGTTCGTCCTCGACGCGCTGTCGTTCGCTCTCAGTGCGCTCCTGCTGGCGGTGATCCGGGTCCGCCACGTCCCCGTGCCGCACCGGTCCATCCGGGCCGACCTGGTGCTCGGCTGGCGGGAGGTCCGCTCCCGCACCTGGTTCTGGAGCAGCCTGCTCGCGCACGGGGTCTGGAACGGCGCCGCCGCGGTCCTGCTCACCGTCGGCCCGGTCGTGGCCGTGGATCGGCTCGGCGGGGAGGGCGTCTGGGTGCTGCTGCAGCAGGGCGGGGCCGTCGGCATGCTCGCCGGGTCACTGCTGGCCGCCCGGCTCCGGCCCCGCCGGCCGGTGCTGGTGGCCAACCTGGGCCTGGCCCTGTACGCGGCGCCGCTGCTGCTGCTGGCCGTCGCCGCGCCCGCCACCGCGGTCATCGCCGCCTACTGCGTCGCCCTGACCGCGCTGGGGTTCCTCAACCCGGTCTGGGAGACCGTGGTGCAGGCACACTTCCCACCCCAGGTGCTCGCCCGCGTCACCTCGTACGACTGGCTGATGTCGCTGGGCGCGATGCCGATCGGGTACGCCCTCGCCCCGCTCGCCGCCCAGGCCTGGGGGCCGCCGGCGCCCCTGGCCGTCGCCGCAGCGCTGGTCGCCGTCGCCTGCGCGGGCACCGCCGCCGTCCCCGCCGTACGCCGGCTGGGCTGGTCCGTCAGCGCACCGCCGGCACCCGCAGAGCAGGTCCCGGCGACGCGCTGACGCTCAGAGCGCGTGCCCGGTCGTGGCGTCCACGTGCTCGGGGATCGACTCGTGCCGGTCCCCGACACTGGACGTGCCGGACGGCTCGAACATGAGGATCGACGCGCCCTGCGGCGCGGACGGCCGGTGCTCGACCCCGCGCGGCACCACGAAGACCGCGCCGCGGGGCAGCAGCACCTCACGTTCGTCAGTGCCGTCGCGCAACGCGATCCGCAACTCCCCGTCGAGCACCAGGAAGAACTCGTCGGTGTGCTCGTGGACGTGCCAGACGTGCTCCCCGGCCACCTTCGCCACCCGGACGTCGTAGTCGTTGACCCGGGTGACGATGCGCGGGCTCCACAGCTGGTCGAAGCTCGCCAGCGCGGCCGTCAGGTCGATCGGTTCATCCCTCATCGGTCCATCCCTTCGTCGAGTGGTCACAGGTGACGGTGCATGACGTGCAGCCCGACCCGGCCGAGGGTCGGATGGTCGAACGCCTCCGGCACCGTGCCGATGACCGCGAAGCCGAGCCGCCGGTACAGCTCCACGGCCACCTCGTTGGCCTCCACCACCGCGTTGAACTGCATCGCCGCGTAGCCCTGTCGACGGGCCCAGTCCAGCGCATACTCCGCCAGAGCGCGGCCGACGCCACGCCCGCGGGCGGCCGACGACACCATGAAGCTGGCGGTGGAGACGTGCGACCCCGGACCCGGCCGGTTCGGGCCCATCTTCGCGGTGCCGAGGACCGCCCCGTCCTGCTCCGCCACCACCGTGTGGGCGGGCGGCCGTTCCACCCAGACGTCGTACGCCACCTCGGAGGTCCAGGTCGGGTCGTACGGGAACGTCTCCTGCCCGCTGATGACGTCCTGCACGATCGGCCAGACCTGCGGCCAGTCGGTTTCGGTGAACTCTCGGATCCGCATCCCGGCGACCCTAACCGCGCACGCAGGTCACCGGCGACCCCGTTTCTCGGCCGGAGACGTGTGCCCGAACCGTGACCCGCCGGCACGCTACGGGCCCCCGCGGGGTGGCGGGCCGGGACCATGATGGTCCCGTGGCCGAATCCGTCACCGATCTGGACCGCCCCGACGCCCGGCGGACACCCCCGACCGAGGCGCCGCCCCCGCCCGGCCCCCGCACCGCCGCGCCGTGGCTGGTGGCCGGCGCGGTCACCACCGTCCTGCTGTTGCTGGCGGGCCGCTACGGCTACCACCGTGACGAGCTGTACTTCCTGCTCTGCGGCCGGCACCTCGACTGGGGGTACGTCGACCAGGGGCCGCTGGTGCCGGCCCTGGCGCGGCTGACGGACACCGTCGCACCGGGCAACCTGGTGGCGCTGCGTACCCCGTCGGCGCTGATCGCCGGCGCGGCGGTGGTGCTCGTCGCGGCCCTCGCCCGGGAGTTCGGCGCCGGCCGAGGGGCGCAACTGTTCGCCGCGTTCCTGGCCGCCGTCGCCGGGATCGTGCTCGGCCCCGGCCACCTGCTCAGCACCACCATCATCGACCTGCTGGTCTGGCTGGCCGCGGCGTGGTGCGCGGTGCGGATGCTGCGTACCGGGGACAGTAGGTGGGCCCTCGGTGTCGGCCTGGCGCTCGGCGTGGGGATGTTCAACAAGCTGCTGCCCGCCCTGCTCGCCGTCGGCCTGCTGGCCGGGGTGGCGATCGCGGGGCCGCGGCGGCTGCTGCGCGACCGGTGGGTGCTCGCCGCCGCCGGGCTCCTCGTCCTGCTCGCCGCGCCGAATCTGCTCTGGCAGGCCGCGCACGGGTTCCCCCAGCTCACCGTCGCGTCCTCGATCTCCGGCGGGAACAGCTCCTACAGCGGCCGGTTCGAGGCGATCGTGCTGCAGTTGGAGATCATCAGCCCGTACGCGGTGCCGATCTGGATCGCCGGGCTGGTCGCCCTGCTGCGCCGGCCCACCTGGCGGGCGTACCGGGAGATCGGCTGGGCCTGGCTGGTGGTGTTCGCGATCGTCCTGCTCGGCGGGGGGAAGGGCTACTACGACGCCCCGCTGCTGCTGGTGCTCACCGCCGCCGGGGCGCTCGTCACCGCCGAGTGGGCCGGCCGCGGCGCCGTGCGGGCC
>JBARAE010000302.1:0-2043 GCA_049791715.1 Micromonospora sp. | reverse complement strand
GTCGAGGACCTGCCGCATCAGCCCGAGCGCGAGGGCGGCGTCGGTGCCGGGCAGCGGCGCGACGTGCTCGTCGCTGCGCGCGGCGGTGTCCGTCCGGAGCGGGTCGATGGTCACCACGTACGCGCCGCGCTGCCGAGCCTCCTGCACGAAGGGCCACTGATGCAGGTTCGTCGAGAGCAGGTTGGCGCCCCAGAGCACGATCAACTTGGCGTCCACGATGGACTCCGGCTCGAAGCCCACCGCGCCGCCGTACATTGAGCGCAGGGCCGCGCCGGCGGCGGCGGTGCAGATCGTCGTGCGCAGGCGGGAGGCGCCCAGGTGGGCGAAGAGCCGCGGACCCATCGTCCAGCCCTGCACGTGTCCCATCGTGCCGGCGAAGTAGTAGGGGAGGATGGCCTCGGGGCCGTCCCGGTCGATCGTCGCTCGCAGCCCGGCCGCCACCCGGCCGATCGCCTCGTCCCAGGTGGCCGGCCGGTAGGAGACCGGCCCGGCGCCCTTCGGGCCGGTGCGCACCATCGGCTGGGTCAACCGGTCGGGGCCGTTGACGGCGTCCAGGTAGCGGTTCACCTTGCCGCAGAGCGCGCCCCCGGTGAACGGGTGGTCGCGGTCGCCGCGCAGCGCGACCGCCCGGCCGTCCTCCACCGTGAGCTGCCAGGTGCAGGTGTCCGGGCAGTCCAGCGGGCAGGCGCCGGGATGGGTGGCGCGGGACATGGCACGGATGCTACCGACCGGACGGCCCGGCCGGGGACGGCGGCGAGGGCGCGGCTCCGGCAGGATGGGAACCCATCGACCCCGGGAGGACGCATGACGGTCACTGCCGACGACCTGGACGCGGCCCTGTCCAGCCTGGTCACCGCGCTCGGCCCGGCCACCGACGCCGACTGGTCGGTACGGGCCGGCCCGCTGGAGTGGGACTGCTGGCACACCGCCGAGCACCTGGGCGACACCATGCTGTCGTACGCGGCCCAGTTGGTGGCCCGCCCCGACGGCCGGTACGTGCGTTTCCTCGCCACCGCCGACCGGGACGCCTCGGCCGGGGAGGTGCTGGAGTTCGCGGAGACCGGCGGTCGGATCCTCGCCCAGGTGGTCCGGGGCACACCGGCGAGCATCCGGGCGTTCCACCCGACCGGCCGCGCCGATCCGGAGGGGTTCGCCGCGATGGGCTGCGCGGAGGCGCTGCTGCACGGCGAGGACATCGCCCACGGCCTCGGTACCGCCCTCGACCCGGCGCGCCCGCTCTGCGCCCGGGTGGTCGCCCGGCTCTTCCCCGACGTCGCGGCCGAGCTGTCGGACGTCGACTCCTGGGCCGCGCTGCGCTGGTGCGCCGGCCGGCTCGAGCTGCCCGGCCGCCCCCGCCGCGAGCACTGGCAGTGGCGCGGGGCGCCGATCGGCGGATGAGCCGCCCGTGAGCCGGGACCACCGGCGGGGCCCGCCGGCCCACGGATGCCGGTGCTCAGCCGTCGACGGTCAGGACGCCCACTCGCGCCCGGCGCTGCCGGACGGTTGCGGTGACCCCGGCGACCAGGGCAGTGAGCACCCCGGTCAGTTGGATCGCCTGGCCGAGCGCCACCGCGCCGCCGGCCCGGCCGGTGAGGTTGCCCCATCCGGTGGGGCTGATCGACCAGCCGACCGCCACGAACAGCCCCAGTAACGCGCCCACCCCCGGCGACCACCACCAGCAGCGGGTCAGGCCGACGAGAAGCGCGCCCACGAGCAGGATGACGATCCCCGGAGGGATCGCGACGGGGAACTCGATCCCCGCCGCCCAGAGCACGCCGATGCCGATGGCGCCGACGACCAGCCCCAGGACGGTGGTGGTGCGGGCGTTGTCTCTCATGGACCGAGCCTCCGCCGGTACTGCGCCCCGAGGCGTCACCGCGCGGGCGGCACTCGGGCTACGCCGACGGGCGTACGCGGGAGGACCGGCTACGCCGGCGGGCGTACCGGCAGCCGTCCGGCGAGAGCCGGCAGCGCGTCGGCGCTGAGGCTGACCCGTAGCCAGGCGCGGCCCCGCGTCGGGCGGCGAATTCGTCGGCGCTCGGC
>JBARAE010000301.1:0-14256 GCA_049791715.1 Micromonospora sp. | reverse complement strand
GGCCCGCACGGGGCCGCCGCGCCGCGCCTCGACCGAGAGGGGTACGGCGGACATGGCATCCGGTGCGCACACCGTCGCGGTGATCGGCGCGGGCAAGATCGGTGAGCTGATGCTCTCCGGGCTGCTCCGCTCGGGCTGGCCGGTGGAGCGGCTGCTCGCCACCGCCCGGCGGCCCAGCCGCGCGGAGGAGTTGACCGCCCGGTACGGCGTACGGGTGGTGGACAACCTGGCCGCGGTGGACGAGGCGGAGGTGCTCGCCATCTCGGTCAAGCCGCAGGACGCGGCGACGCTGCTGGACGAGATCGGCCCCAAGGTGCCGGCCGACAAGCTGGTCGTCTCGCTCTGCGCCGGCCTGCCCACCAGCTTCTTCAGCCGCCGACTGCCTGACGGGACCCCGGTGGTCCGGGTGATGACCAACACCCCGGCCCTGGTCGACGAGGCGATGACCGCCATCTCGGCCGGCGCCCACGCCACCGGCGAGCACCTGGCGCTCGCCGAGGAGATGTTCAAGCCCCTCGGGGCGACCCTGCGGGTGCCCGAGTCCCAGCAGGACGCCGTGACCGCCCTCTCCGGCTCCGGCCCGGCCTACTTCTACCTGCTGGTCGAGGCCATGATCGACGCGGGCATCCTGCTCGGCCTGCCGCGCCAGGTGGCGCACGAGCTGATCGTGCAGACCGCGATCGGCTCGGCGGTGATGCTGCGCGACTCCGGCGAGCACCCGGTCAAGCTGCGCGAGGCGGTCACCTCGCCGGCCGGTACCACCATCTCGGCCATCCGGGAGCTGGAGAACCACGGCGTCCGTGCGGCCATGCTCGCCGCACTGGAGGCCGCCCGGGACCGCGCCCGCGAGCTCGCCGCCCAGGCCGACTGAGCCGTCGCACCGGCCGGTCCCGGCGCCGGTGGGCAAGGAAGGTCCGCGGGGTCGTCGTGGCGCATACTGGCCCCGTGTTCACTCTCGCGCAGGCGCGACACCTGGTGGCCACCCTGCGGCCGCGCATCGACGAGCTGATCCGGCTCCGGGCCGACCTCGCCGAGCTGCGCGTGGACCTGGCCGAGCACGGGACGAGCCCGCTGGGTGGGCTGGCCGAGGTCAAGGCGCTGGAGGCCCGGCTGCACGCCGTGGTGGACGAGCTCAACGAGCACGACATCCAGGTCAAGGGCGTCGCGCCGGTGCTTCTGGACTTCCCCGGGGAGCGGGACGGGCGTCCGGTGCTCTGGTGCTGGCTGGAGGGGGACGGCGACGTGCGGTGGTACCACCGGGTCGAGTGCGGCTTCGCCGGCCGCCGCCCGATCTGAATCCGCCCCGAGAGTGCCGCCCCCTGGACGTGCTTGTCAGGCCGGCAGCACCTTTTCGATCGCGGCCCGCAGCTCGGGGGAGTCCGGGGTCACCGTCGGCGCGAACCGGGCGGCCACCGTGCCGTCCGGGGCCACCAGGAACTTCTCGAAATTCCACCGGACGTCGCCGGTGTGCCCCTCGGCGTCCGGGGTGGACACCAGTTCGGCGTAGAGGGGGTGCCGGGCCGGCCCGTTGACGTCCACCTTCTCGGTCAGCGGGAAGGTCACCCCGTAGTTGACCTCGCAGAACTCGCTGATCTCCTCGGCCGTTCCGGACTCCTGGCCGGCGAACTGGTTGCACGGGACGCCGAGCACCACCAGGCCGCGGTCGGCGTACTCGCCGTACAGGGCCTGGAGGAGGGCGTACTGCGGGGTCAGGCCGCACCGGGAGGCCACGTTGACCACGAGCAGGGCGCGGCCCCGGTACCGCGCGAGGTTGGCCGGGCCGCCGGAGAGCGCGTCGATCTGGACGTCGAAAACGGTCATGTGGCGAGGCTACGCGCCCCGGCGCGGACGTCGAGCGAGGGCCGAAGAAATCGATACATGCGCATCTTGACTAAGCGATGACGGCGTGAGTAGCGTCTCAGCAATCAATCTGGAAAGTTTCCTAACTGTTTAGGGAGACGCCATGAAGAGATCGCTCCGCCGAGCTCTCTGGGCCGGTGCCGTGGTCGCGCTGGCGGTCGCGGCGGTCCCGATGGCCACCGCTTCCGCCGCCGGCAGCGTGACCGCCACGTTCGCCAAGGTGCAGGACTGGGGGACCGGCCACGAGACCAAGGTGACCGTCACCAACGGCACCTCCGCCAGCGTGGACACCTGGCGCATCGAGTTCGACCTGCCCTCCGGCACCACGATCAGCAGCTTCTGGGACGCCGACGTCACCAGCAGCGGCAACCACTACGTCGCGGTCAAGAAGAGCTGGGCCGGCCCGCTCGCCCCGGGTGCCAGCTTCAGCTGGGGCTACAACGGCACCGGGTCGTACGCCGCCCCGCTGAACTGCACGGTCAACGGCGCGTCCTGCTCCGGTGGTGGTACCCCGACCACCACCGCGCCCTCGCCGACCACCTCACCCACGGCCTCCCCGACCGCTTCACCGACCACGTCGCCGACGACCACCCCCACCACCTCGCCGCCGCCGACCGGCGACCGGAAGGTCGTCGGCTACTTCGCCGAGTGGGGCGTCTACGGCCGCAACTACCACGTCAAGAACATCCACACCAGCGGGTCCGCAGCCAAGCTCACCCACATCCTGTACGCGTTCGGCAACACCACCGGTGGGCGCTGCACGATCGGCGACAGCTATGCCGACTACGACAAGGCGTACACCGCGGCGGACAGTGTGGACGGCGTCGCCGACACCTGGGACCAGCCGCTGCGGGGCAGCTTCAACCAGCTCCGCAAGCTCAAGAAGATGTACCCGCACCTGAAGGTGCTCTGGTCCTTCGGCGGCTGGACCTGGTCGGCCGGCTTCACCCAGGCCGCGCAGAACCCGGCCGCGTTCGCCGACAGCTGCTACAACCTGGTCGAGGACCCGCGCTGGGCCGACGTCTTCGACGGCATCGACATCGACTGGGAGTACCCGAACGCCTGCGGCCTCCAGTGCGACAGCAGCGGCCCGAACGCCTTCAAGAACGTGATCAGCGCCCTGCGGACCAGGTTCGGGTCCAGCGCACTGGTCACCGCGGCGATCACCGCCGACGGCAGCAGCGGCGGCAAGATCGACGCCACCGACTACGCCGGCGCCGCCCCGTACCTGAGCTGGCTCATGCCGATGACGTACGACTACTTCGGCGCCTGGGCCGCGCAGGGGCCGACCGCCCCGCACTCGCCGCTCACCTCCTACGCCGGCATCCCGCAGCAGGGCTTCTACGCGGATGCGGCGATCCAGAAGCTCAAGGCCAAGGGCGTCCCGGCCAACAAGCTGCTGCTCGGCATCGGCTTCTACGGCCGCGGCTGGACCGGGGTCACCCAGGCGGCGCCGGGCGGCACGGCGACCGGACCGGCGCCGGGCACCTACGAGCAGGGCATCGAGGACTACAAGGTGCTGCGCAACACCTGCCCGGCGACCAGCACGGTGGCCGGCACCGCGTACGCCCTCTGCGGCGGCAACTGGTGGAGCTACGACACCCCGTCCACCATCGGCGGCAAGATGACGTACGCGAAGAACCAGGGCCTGGGCGGCGCCTTCTTCTGGGAGCTCTCCGGTGACACCGGCAACGGTCAGCTGATCGGCGCCATCAGGGGCGGACTCGGCTGAGCCGAGCGCCGACGCACCACCCCACCCGGCGGGGAGGGACCGCGCACCGCGGTTCCTCCCCGCCCGCTCGCCCGGTCAGCCCCGGGTGGCGCGCTCGCGGTGTTCCCGTGGCGAGATCCCGTACGCCGCCCGGAACACCCGGCTGAAGTGGGCGGGGTCGCGAAGGCCCCATCGGGCGGCGATCTGGTGCACGGCGAGGTGGCCGAGCCTCGGGTCGGCCAGGTCCCGGAAGCAGCGTTCCAGCCGGCCGGTGCGGATCAGCGCGGCGACCGTCGTGCCGGTGCCGGCGAAGAGGCGGTGCAGCGACCGGAGCGACAGGTGGTGCGCCGCTGCAACGGCGGCCGGGGTCAGCTCCGGATCGTCCAGGTGTCGCCGGACGAACGCCTCCACCTGGCTGCGCAGGCCGGTGACGCGGACCTCGACCGGGAGTTCGCCTTCGACGTCCAGCCGCCGGGCCAGGGTGCCGGCGATCAGGTCCAGCGCGATGCGGTCGAGCTGGGGCGCCTCGGAGGCGTCGTACTGCTCGGGGTGTTCGACGACCTGCCGCAGGAACCCGGCGAGCAGCACCCCCATCCCGGTGCCGGCCGGGATGTCGGCGGCGAGCAGCGCGGACACCCGGCGCGCGGGCAGTGGCAGGGCGGCGTGCGGCACCAGCGCGGTGACGGTGTGCACCGGCGCCCGGCGTGAGCCGTCGGGCCGGTGGGTGGAGCCGTGCGGGCGGACGGTGTCGATGAAGGCGAAGCCGGACGGGTCGAGCGAGCCGGCGCGCCGGTCCTGGGACATCACGCCGTGCCCGGACAGGGGCAGGGCGAGCTGGTACAGCTCCGGGTCGGAGCTGCGGATCATCCGCGGCGTCCGGGCCAGCTCCAGCGACGGGTACCGCCACACGCCCAGCCGGACCACGCCGAGGTCGACGGCGCGGGCCGACGCGGTGAAGTCGTCCGCGTGCTCGCTGCTGATCCGGGCCGGCACCGATTCGCGGGCGACCAGCTCCTGCCAGAAGTCGAACCGCTCGGCCGGGGGCAGCCACGCGGTGTCGATCGACGCCACGGCAAGGATGGCGGTCACCTCCCGGCGGCGGGCCCGGTGCCCGCCGTCCCCGCAGACTAACCAGCCGCCGTGGCCCCCACGCGGCTCCCGTGGCGGGTGGGGCGAGGGGTCGGTGGAACGCCATGGATGTCACCGGGGCCGGTTGACCTCCATGGCGTTCCACTCACCGGGCCCGGTGCCCAGCGCCCGCGACAGTGCGGCGACTGGCTGTCAGAGGGCGAGCCAGAGGGCGGGGACGTTCGGCGGCTCCCAGCCGGTCAGCGAGGTGTGCGCCTGCCGGCAGCGGTACGTCAGCCCGCCGTAGCTGACCAGGGCATCGAGCGCGTACGCGGTGTCCGGCTGCCAGGCCGGGGCGCCGGCCGTCGGCGAGGTCGACGGCGGGGGAGTGGTCGTCGGTGGCGCGGTGGTCGGTGGCGTGCTGGGCGAGGGGGAGGTGGTCGGCGGGGCGGTGGTCGGGTCGGTGTCCCCGAACGTCACATCGGAGCAGGTGTAGAACGCTTCCGGGCTGTCCGAGCGCTGCCAGATCGAGTAGACGAGGTGCCGCCCGGTGCGCTGCGGCAGCCGCGCGGTCATCCGGTACGCCCCGTCACTGAGCCCCGGGTCGGTGGCGGTGTGGAACAGCTCCAGGTCCGCCCAGCGCAGCGGCCGGGTCGGGTCGTAGCCGTCCCGGGTGACGTACAGCTCGAAGGTGCCGCGGTGTGGTGCGGTGGCCCGGTAGGCGAAGGTCCACGTCCCGCCCGAAAGGAGCGCGGTGGCCGGCCAGTCGGGGCGGGCGAGGTCGAAGCCGCGGTACTTGTCGCGGTTGGCGCTGCACAGGTGGCCGTCGGGGATCAACTGCCGGTGCCGTCCGGCCGCGTCGGCGATGTTCACCTCGTTCCAGTCGTAGAGCGCCTGGGTGCCGCCGGTCGCCACGGCGGCGCGGCAGGCGTCCGAGTCCGGCGACTCCGGGCCCTCCAGGAAGCAGGCGTACGTCCGGCTGACCGGCGATTGCATGCTCCCGTGCGCGCCGGCCTGGCTGATCAGCGCCATCGAGGCGAGGATGGGGATGCCGCCGATCGCCACGGCGGCCAGGGCCCTGCGTCGTCCAGCCATGGGTCCTCCTCATTGGTAAGGAAAGTTAACAGGAAGTTTCCGACGTGGCGGGTACGACATGCAAGGGCGTCGATGTGCCAGACTCGCCGCTTGGTATGTCTCGATGTCCGCGCCGATGGGAGGGACCGATGGGTCTGACGCGCCCGAGGGTGGCGGCCGGCGTTGCGGCGCTCGCGCTCCTGCCCCTCACCCTGGCCGGCTGCGGCATCGGCGGGGACGACGACGCCGCCACCTCGGCCACCGACGGGCAGCGGGCCCCGGCCGAGGAGGCGACCGCCAAGTCCCGCGAGCGGGTGCAGGCGTACCTCGACGCGATGGCGGCCAAGGACGTCGACGCCGGCCGCAGCCAGCTCTGTGCCCCGCTGCACGACGCCTTCGACGCCGGCGCCACCGGCCCGAACGGCGACTTCGCCGACCACTTCACCGTTCCCGAGTCGGCCATCACGGACATCCGGTCCGGGTCGCACGGGCAGGAGGTCAGCACGACGGTCACCGTCGCGGTCGGCGCCCGCAAGGCCACCCGACCGCTGCTGTTCACCGTCACCCGCAGCGGCGCCGACTGGTGCATCTCCGGCGAGACGGCCGGAAGCAGCACCCCGGAGCCCGCGATCACCCCCTGACCAGCGTCGGCGGCCCCCCACTCCCGGTGTGTCGCTGATCTCCCAACTGCCGGAACCGTCCCCCTCGGCGGCGGGCGGCCCCAGCGGTCGCCGTACGCTTTCTGTCATGCGCCATGAGTGGCATCAGTTGAGTCACCCCGCGGTGGGCAGCCCGGGACTGCAGACCAGTCGTCCGACCGTCGACTCCGCCGAGGACGCGGCCCTCGGCCTGGACCGCTGGCGGGAGCTGCCCCGCGCCCAGACCCCGCCCTGGTCGGACCCGGCCAAGGTCGCCGAGGTCTGCAAGGTGCTCGACACCGTGCCCTCGGTCGTCGCGCCCTACGAGGTCGACCAGCTCCGGCAGCGGCTCGCGCTGGTCTGCGAGGGCAAGGCGTTCCTGCTCCAGGGCGGCGACTGCGCGGAGACCTTCGCCGACAACACCGAGAGCCACCTGCTGGCCAACGCCCGCACCCTGCTCCAGATGGCGATCGTGCTGACGTACGGCGCATCCCTGCCGGTGGTCAAGGTCGCCCGGGTCGCCGGCCAGTACACCAAGCCCCGCTCGCTGCCGACCGACGCGCGCGGCCTGCCGGCGTACCGCGGGGACATGATCAACTCACTGGAGGCGGCGCCGGAGGCGCGGGTCGCCGACCCGCAGCGCATGATCCGCGCGTACGCCAACTCGGCCGCCGCGATGAACATGCTCCGGGCGTACCTGGCCGGCGGGCTCGCTGACCTGCACGCGGTGCACGACTGGAACAAGGGCTTCGTCAAGAACTCCCCGGCCGGCGAGCGCTACGAGGCGATCGCCCGGGAGATCGACCGGGCGCTGGCCTTCATCCGGGCCTGCGGGATGACCGACGACGAGGCGCTGCGCACGGTCACCCTCCACTGCTCCCACGAGGCCCTGGCGCTGGAGTACGACCGGGCGCTCACCCGGGTCTCCGACCGCCGGGCGTACGGCCTCTCCGGGCACTTCCTCTGGATCGGCGAGCGGACCCGGCAGATCGACGGCGCCCACATCGACTTCATCTCCCGCATCGCCAACCCGATCGGTGTGAAGCTCGGCCCGACCACCACCCCGGACGAGGTGATCGAACTCTGCGAGAAGCTCAACCCGGACAACATCCCCGGCCGGCTCACCCTGATCAGCCGGATGGGCAACCACCGGGTCCGGGACGCCCTGCCGCCGATCGTCGCCAAGGTCACCGCGGCCGGGGCGAAGGTGGTCTGGCAGTGCGACCCGATGCACGGCAACACCCACGAGTCCTCGAACGGCTACAAGACCCGGCACTTCGACCGGATCGTCGACGAGGTGCTCGGTTACTTCGAGGTGCACCGCAGCCTGGAGACCCACCCGGGCGGCCTGCACGTGGAACTCACCGGCGAGGACGTGACCGAGTGCCTCGGCGGTGCCCAGGGCATCGAGGACCTCGACCTGCCCGACCGGTACGAAACCGCCTGCGACCCGCGACTCAACACCCAGCAGTCGCTGGAGCTGGCCTTCCTGGTAGCGGAGATGCTCCGTGGCTGACGCGAGGAGTGAGCTTGCGAGCCCCGCAGTCGGCAGCGAAAGGATGACTGTGGCTGACTTCATTGACCTGCGATCGGACACGGTGACCCGGCCCACGGCCGGGATGCGGGAGGCGATGGCGACCGCCGAGGTCGGCGACGACGTCTACGCCGAGGACCCGACCGTCACCGCGCTGGAGGCGGAGGTCGCCGCGCTCTTCGGGCACGAGGCGGCACTCTTCGCCCCGACCGGGTCGATGGCCAACCAGATCGCCCTCCAGCTCGTCGTCCCCGCCGGTGACGAGCTGCTCTGCGACGCCGACGCGCACGTGGTGACGTACGAGATCGGCGCGGCGGCCGCGTACGGCGGCATCTCGTCGCGGACCTGGCCCGCCGTCGGCGCGGAGATCGACCCGGACGTGGTGGCCGGGATGATCCGGCCCGACGGCTACTTCGCGGTGCCCACCCGGGCCATCGCGGTGGAGCAGACCCACAACCGCGGCGGCGGCGGCGTGATCCCGCTGGCCACCCTGCGGGAGCTGCGCCGGGTGGCCGACGAGCACGGGCTGGCGCTGCACTGCGACGGGGCCCGGATCTGGCACGCGCACGTCGCCGACGGGGTGGCGCTGGCGGAGTACGGCGCGCTCTTCGACACCCTGTCGGTCTGCCTCTCCAAGGGCCTCGGCGCGCCGGTCGGCTCCCTCGTCGTCGGCAGCGCGGAGAAGATCGCCCGGGCCCGGTTCATCCGCAAGCGGATGGGCGGCGGCATGCGGCAGGTCGGCATCCTCGCCGCTGCCGGCCGGTACGCCCTGGCCAACCACATCGACCGGCTCGCCGAGGACCACGCCAAGGCGGCCCGGCTGGCCGAGGCGGTCGCCCCGTTCGGGGTGCTCGCCGGCCCGGTGCGGACCAACATCGTCCCGCTGGACCTCACCAAGCACCCGCTGGACGCGAAGGCCCTGGCCGCAGCCGCCCGGGCGGAGGGCGTGCTGATCTCCGTGCTCGGCCCGCGCACCGCCCGCCTGGTCACCCACATGGACGTCGACGACGCCGCGATCGACCGGGCGGCCGAGGCGCTCACCCGCGTCCTGCGCAGCTGACCCCCCTCCACCACCCGGAGCGCTCTCGTTCACGGAAAGAGTGGCCATCACGCGGACTTCGGCCACTCTTTCCGTGAATTCGCGCGGATCCTGGTCGGGCGGAGCGGCTGCGGCTGCGCCGGCCCCTTCGGTCAGGGGTGGAGGCGCTTGAGGGCGGCGATGTCGGCCGCGTGGCCGACGTGCTTCTCCGTGGGGGTCTCCACCACGATCGGGATGCCGGCCGTGGCCGGATGGGCCATCAGCTCGGCGAACGCCGGCTCGCCGATGGTGCCCTTGCCGACGTTCTCGTGCCGGTCCCGGGTCGAGCCGCAGAGGTCCTTCGAGTCGTTGGCGTGCACCAGCTTCAACCGCCCCGGCCCGACCGTCGCCACCAGGATGTCCAACGTCGCCGTCATGCCGCCCTCGACGGCCAGGTCGTGTCCGGCGGCCCAGGCGTGGCAGGTGTCGAAGCAGACCCCCATCCAGGGATGGCGGTCCACGGCGTCCAGGTAGGGACCCAGCTGCTCCACCCGTGAGGCCAGCGACCGGCCACCACCCGCGCTCGGCTCCACCAGCAGCATCGGGCCACCCGTCGCCGCCGCCGCGTCCAGCAGCGGCAGCAGCGTCTCCCGAACCTGCCGCATCGCCGCCTCCGCGTGGCCGGCGTCCACCGCGCTGCCCGCGTGGAACACCACGCCTCGGGCACCGATCGCCGCGCCCCTACGCAGCGCGTGGGCCAGGGTCTCCGCCGACCGCTCCACCGTGGCCGGGGTGGGAGAGCCGAGGTTCACCAGCAGCGACGCGTGGATGTAGACGGGCACGTTCCGCTCGCCGCAGCCGTCGCGGAACAGCACGTCCTGGGCCGGGTCACCGGGCGGCAGAGCCCAGCCCCGCGAGTTCGAGACGTAGACCTGCACCACCTCGGAGCAGGCCGCCTCGACGTACGGCAGGGCCGCCTTCGCCAGGCCACCGGAGGTGGGGGTGTGTGAGCCGACGGGCCGGTGCGTGTTCACAGGCAGGTGATCGTGACCGGGGTACCCGGAGGCACCGACGAATTCTCACCCGGGGCCTGGAACCGGGCGACCCCGTTCGGGTTGAGCTGGATGGTGGTCGGGAAGCCCTGGCTCTCCAGCACCTGCTTCGCCTGCTGGCAGGGCAGGTCGATCACCCGGGGCACGACCACCTGCGCCGGCCCCTTGCTGATCTCCAGCTTGACCTGGGCGCCCTTCTCGACGCCGGTGCCGTCCGCCGGGCTCTGGCCGAGGACCTCGTCCTTCGGCTTGTCCGAATCCTTGTACGTCTCGACCGGCGTCAGCCCGAGCTGCGCCAGCGCCGCACGGGCCTCGTTGACGTTCTTGCCGACCAGGTTCGGCACGGTGATCGGGGCGCGCCCCTTGCTCACCACCAGGGTGACCTTCGTGCCCGGCTTGACCACCGTGCCGGCCTTCGGCTCGGTCGTCAGCACCACGCCGGCCGGCAGGTTGTCGTCGTAGCGCGCACCGCCCTTCGCCACCGTCAGCTTGGCGTCGGTCAGCTCGGCCTGGGCCAGCTCGAAGTCCTTGCCCACCACGTCCGGCACGGAGACCTTCTCCGGCCCGAGCGACAGGGTGAGCGTGATGGTGCCGCCCTTGACGATCCGGGCGGCCGACACCGGGTTCTGCCCCAGCACGCTGTCCTTGGGCAGCTTGTTGTCGTACCGGGGCTGGGCGTACACGAGGGTGAAGCCGGCGCGGGCGGCCTGCGCCTCCGCCTCGGCCTTGGACAGGCTCACCAGCTGCGGGGCGACCGTGTACCGGCCGATCCCGAACCACCAGCCACCCACCGCGGCCACCAGGCCGAGGACCACGGCCGCCGCGACGATCGCCATCCGGCCGCGGGGGGAGGCCACCGCCCGGGTACGGAGCCCGGCGAGCTGAGCACCCAGGTCGCCGCTCTCGGGGGCGGCCCGACGCCGGTGCGGACGCTGCCCGTTCTCGGGCAACCGGGCCCAGGACGGGCGCTCGGCCGGTCGGACCTCGGCCACCACCATGGTCGGCTCGGCCACCGGCGTGTCGGCGACCGGGCGCAGCACGGCGGTGTGCGAATTCGCACTTCCCAGCTCGTCCCGGGCCACCTGCACCTCGGCCAGCAGCGCGCCGGCGTCGGTGGGACGCGCCCCCGGATCCCGCCTGGTGGCCCGCCTGACGAGGTCGTCGAGCGCCCTGGGCAGGCCGGGCACCAGGGTCGACGGGGCCGGTACGTCCCGGTCGACGTGCTGCCAGGCGACGTCCACCGGCCGGTCGCCGTCGTACGGGACCCGGCCGGTCAGCATCTCGAACAGCACGATGCCGGCCGAGTAGACGTCGGTACGCGGGTCGGCCCGCCCCTCGGTGACCAGCTCGGGCGCGACGTACGCCACGGTGGCCATGAGCTGGTTGGCGTTCTCCTCCTCGGCGCTCGCCTCGACCGCCCGGGCCAGCCCGAAGTCGGCCACCTTGACGACGCTGTCCACCAGGTTGGCGGCGCCGCCGGTGGGTGCCTCGGCGACCAGCACGTTCTCCGGCTTGACGTCGCGGTGTACCAGGCCGGCCCGGTGCGCGGCGGCGATCGCGGCGAGCATCTGCTCGGCGATGGCGAGCGCCTCGTCCGGGTTGAGCCGGCGCCGCTCGGCGAGCACGTCGCGCAGGGTGCGACCCCGGACGTACTCCATCACCAGGTACGGGAGGCCGCCGTGGGTGCCCTGGTCGTAGACGGCGACCACGTTGGGGTGGGTCAGCCGGGCGATGGTCTTGGCCTCGTCGGTGAACCGCTCCACGAAGCCCGCCATCCGGGCCCGGGCCTCGGGCGCCTGCGTCGGGTGGATGATCTTGACCGCGACGGTGCGCTCCAGGCGCTCGTCGGTGGCGGTGTACACGGTCGCCATGCCGCCGCGGGCCACGCGACCGCGAATGCGGTAGCGCCCCTCGATCAGCGAGCCCAGCAACGTGTCGGCGACCTGTGTGTCCATCGGCAGGCAGTCTATGTGTCCGGAGGGTGAAGGTTGAACAGGATGCTACAGCCGGGGTCGGACCGGATCGCTCCTCGGCGCTTCAGCAGTTCACCGGCCCCCGCCCCGCCGACCCCCTTACCCGGGGGACGGGGGTGAAGCGCCCACCCGGTCGGCACGCTCCGCGCGGGTGCCCGTCCGCGCGAGCGGGGTGCCGTTGCCGCGCCCCGGCCGGGCACGTGGCAGGGTGGTCGGGTGACCGATTCCGTACCCGCCGACCAGGCCGCCGGCACCGACCTGCCCGGACCCGCCGATCCGGCCGGCTGGCTGACCCTGCCGGACGTCGCCGAGCGTCTCGACCTGTCGATCAGCAAGGTCCACCAGATGATCCGCGACCGCGAGCTGATCGCGGTGCGCCGCGACGGCGTCCGCAAAATCCCCGCCGACCTGGTGGCCAACCACACCGTGCTCAAGCACCTGCCGGGCGTGCTCAACCTGCTCGCCGACGCGGGCTACGACGACGAGGCCGCCCTGCGCTGGCTCTACGAGGAGGACGACACCCTCTCCGGCACCCCGGCCGTCGCGCTCGGCGGCGACCAGGCCCGCGAGGTCAAGCGCCGAGCCCAGGCCCTCGGCTTCTGACCGGTCCACCGGCCGCCCCCACCAGCCTCCCCGCCCCACCTCGGTGATCACGAAGGTGTGACCACCCCCACCGGCGTGTCGTGGGTGCGGGGAGGGGGTCGGTCAGTCGGTTCGGCGGGTGGCGGCGATGGCCAGGTCGACCAGCGCCTGCCGGGCCTCGGTGTCCAGGTCCACCGTGGTGAGCGCGGCCAGCGCGCTGTCGGTCAGCGTGGCGATCC
Source organism: Micromonospora sp. (assembly GCA_049791715.1). GTDB lineage: Bacteria > Actinomycetota > Actinomycetes > Mycobacteriales > Micromonosporaceae > Micromonospora. The sequence continues at coordinate 1,507 of JBARAE010000301.1, read as the reverse complement.
GCCGCTCGGTGCGCTCCAACGCCCCACTGGCGGTGATGACGTCGCGCAGCCGGGCCACCCCGGCCTCGTCCAGGCCCGGGTCGCCCAGCCCGCCGAGCAGCAGCTCCCGCCCGGCCTCGTCCAGCGTCTCGAGGGCCGCCGCCACCAGGTAGGTCCGCTTGCCCTCGCGCAGGTCGTCGCCGGCCGGCTTCCCGGTCTGCGCCGGATCCCCGAACACCCCCAGCACGTCGTCACGCAGCTGGAACGCCTCGCCCAGCGGCAGCCCGTACGCCGAGTACGCCACCGTCACCTCGGCCGGGGCGTTGGCCAGCGCGGCGCCCAGCAGCAGCGGCCGCTCGACCGTGTACTTCGCCGACTTGTACCGGGCCACCTTGCCGGCCCGCTCCAGCGAGGTGTCCCCAGTCGCCTGGGTCAGCACGTCCAGGTACTGCCCGACGGTGACCTCCGTACGCATCTCGTCGAAGACCGGGCGGGCCCGGGCCACCGTCCGCGGATCCAGGCCGGCCGAGTGCAGCAGCTCGTCGGACCAGACCAGGCACAGGTCGCCGAGGAGGATCGCCGCCGCGTCGCCGAAACCGTCCGGGTCACCGCCCCACCCCGCGGAACGGTGCCGGGCGGCGAACCGGCGGTGCATCGCCGGCTCGCCCCGCCGGGTGTCCGAGCGGTCCATCAGGTCGTCGTGGATCAGGGCACTGGCCTGCACGAACTCCAACGCGGCGAGGCTCGTCACCACCTGGTCGGAGTCGACGCCACCGGCTCCCCGGTAACCCCAGTACGCGAAGGCCGGCCGCAGCCGCTTCCCGCCCCCCAGCACGAACGCCTCGATCGCCTCAGCGACCGGCACGAGCGCGTCGTCGACGTGGGTCATCCAGCCGCGCTGGCCGGCCAGGAAGTCGGTCAGCGCCTTGTCGATCCGCTGGCGCAGGCCCGCGCGGTCGACGGGGGATACGGGAGCAGCATGGGTCACGCCACGACGCTAGCCGGTCCCCGCCGGTCGCGTCGTGCCGCCAGGTCGGCGTGCCGCGCGACGGCTCGGACCCGGCCTCCCGAGCCGGGCCGCTCCCGGCCCCAGCGGCAGGTAGGGACGGGCTGCGGCGAGGAGGGCAACGTACCGGCGTACCGCCGGCTCGTGGGGGTGCGCGGCCAGCCGGCGGCGGACCTCGGCGAGCGGGCCCAGCGCCCGCGGCGAACCTGACCGGATCGCGTCGAGCAGGGCCTCGCCGGCCACCGCGCAGGCCTGCTCCACCTCGCCGAGCTGCAGGTAGCCGCGGGCCAGCCAGCCGCCGTAGATCGCCGCCCGGCGGGGGTGCCCGGGCCGGCGCACGGCGGGCTGCAGCAGCGCCGTGGCGGGACCGGGCCGGCCCAGCGCGACCAGGGTGCGCCCGGTCATCGCGGCCAGTTCGGCCTCGTCGAGCCAGTACAGCCAGGGTGGTTCCCGGCCCGGGTCGGGCCCGCTGATCCGCCCGGCCGCGTCGAGGGCCTGCCGGGCCGCCCGCGGCCGGCCGCC
>JBARAE010000300.1:0-3276 GCA_049791715.1 Micromonospora sp. | reverse complement strand
GTCAAGGCGTGCGGGCACGGCGGCGCTCCCGCGCGCCGGGACGGGCCTCGACCGAGCGGCGTCAGCCGGCAGAGCGCGGTCCTCCGCGTCCCGAGGCGCCGGCAGATTGGCCGGAACGCCAGACGTCGGGTGCACGCTTCCCGCCGACGGAGGATCGCGGCGTACCACTGGATCGCAGTCCGGCGGACGCGTGGACGGGCCAGGGGACTCTCCGCCCACCGGCCAACCCGGGTAGTCGGTTTCACGTGAAACGGGGTCGGCGGCAGAGGGTCGCCCTCCTGGCCCGGTCACCCGTGGATCGTCGTACCTGCCGTCGTCATGCACCTGTCATCCCTGCCCGCTCCGGATGGTCGGTCCGCACCCCGTCAATCGGCCGTACCCGCGCTCAGAGCGCGGCGTGCAGCCTGGCGGGAACGGTCGGGTCCGGTGCCACCCGGCGCCGCCGTTCCACACTATCGACGCGCGGCCAGCCTACGGCTCACCGGCGTAGCGGGTCCACGTCGGGTTCTGATCGATCCGCTGACTCGCACCCGCCACACCGATCAGAAAGGGGGAGCGGAAAGCCGTTGCGGCGTCAGCGCTCCCGGCCACGACCAGCGCGTCGGCCCCCGCGCGACCGCTTCGCGGTGGCCTTCTTCCGAACGGGACCGACGACTCGCTCCCGAACCACTTCGATCACCGTCGCGGGCGGCTCGATCACGCCGACGCCGCACAGGTGAACCTCGGGCTCACCACCACCGAGCCGTGCCACCGTCCCGGCGTGCTCGGCGACCTCGTCGGCCGCGGATGCACCCTTGAGGGCGATCAGTCGGCCACCCGGCACGGCCAGGGGGAGACACCAGGCGGCGAGTCGATCGAGCGGCGCCACGGCGCGAGCGGTGACGATATCGCCGCTGAGCGCGGCCCTGTCGCGCGAGCCAGTCGCCGCCTCGTCGGCCCGGCCGCGGAAGACCCGCACCGTCCTGGCCAGCCCCAGCTGCTGCACGGCCTCGATGAGGAAGGAGGTCCGCCGGGCGAGGGGCTCGATCAGCGTGATGGTGAGGTCGGGACGCGCGATGGCCAGCACCAGACCGGGCAGCCCGGCACCGGAGCCGACGTCGAGGACCGTGGCGCCCTCGGGAATTCGCTCCGCCATGGCCGCGCAGTTCAGCAGGTGCCGCTCCCACATCCGCGGCGCCTCCCGAGGACCGATCAGCCCCCGGACCACGCCCTCGGTCGCCAGGAGTTCGGCGTACGCGGCGGCGAGGTCGAGCCGATCGCCGAAGAGCGTACGAGCCGCCTCGGCCATCTCTGTCGGGAGCGTCACGTCGCCCGGCAGCGGCAGATCGCCGGACTCCGGGGCCTCCCCAGCATCCCGACCGGCGGCCGGGCCGGTCGGCTCGGCCGGCACAGGCGGTTCGGCCGGCACAGGCGGCGCGGCGGCGGCCGGTGGCTCGGCCGGCGCAGTCGGTTCGGTCGGGGGCGCGATGAACGCCGAGTCGACAGAGCCGCCGGGCGCGCCCCGGTACGGCTGACCCGCCGGATCGGAAGGCCCACCGGAGAACGGTGAGTCGGTCGGCGTACCCGAGGCTTCCACCGGCCGGTCCGCTGGTCCACTCGTCCCGTCGGAGAATGCCGGGTCGGCCAGGTCGGGGGATCCGGGCCGGACAGCCGACGGCCCGGGCGGCGTACCACCCGGGCCGGACGTGGCACCCGCCGCGGCGTCGTTGTGGGTCACCCGGTCAGTCCGCCGGCCGGACGACGATGCGCCGGTTCGGCTCGACGCCCTCGGACTCGCTCTCCACGCCACTCATGGCGTTCACGACGTCGTGCACGCACTTCCGCTCGAAGGCGGACATCGGCTCCAGGCGCACCGGCTCGCCGTACTCCTTGACCTTCTCGACCGCGTTCTTGGCGACCGCGGCGAGCTCCTTGCGGCGGGTGGCCCGGTAGCCACCGACGTCGAGCAGCAGTCGGCTCGGCGTACCGGTCTGCCGGAACACCGCGAGCCGGGCGAGCTCCTGGAGCGCCTCCAGGGTGGCGCCGCGCTGGCCGACCAGGTTCTGCAGGTGGGCACCGACGACCTCGACGACCGGCCGGCCGCCGGAGACCAGCTCGTCGATGTCGCCGTCGTAGTCGAGGATGTCGAGCAGCCCCTCGACGTAGTCGGCCGCGATCTCGCTCTGCCGGAACAGGTCACTTTCGGCGGGGGCCTTCTTCTCCGGGGCCTCCGACTCGGCCTCGGTCTCCTCGGCGACGGCGGCCGGCACGGTCTCCTCGTCCAGGGACTGGTCGGCGCTGGGGATGCTGGTGTCGGTCACGGTCTCATCTCCGTACTCGCTTCGGCCGGACCGTCGGGTCCGCTGGTTTCCCGGGGCCGGCGGGAGGTCTCGCCGGTGCCCTCGGGCACGTCTGTACGGGCAGTGTCGCCCGTGACCGCGCTCCGCGCGGCGGTTCCGGCGCGGCGCCGACCGTACGGTGGCTGCACGCTGCCGGAACAGGGCCGCCACCGGATCCCGGCGGCGGCCCTCCGGGTCAGCCCTGCCGCTTGGCGGGGCGGCCCTTCTTGGGGTTGACCGGCTTCGCGCCCGGCTTGGGCCCGGCCACCTTGGGGGCGGTCACCTGCGGCTTGGCCGGCGGCTGGGCGGGCTTGCGGCTGAGCAGGCCGCCGGTCTTCGCCGGCTGCCCATTGGTGCGGGACGCGGCGCCGGTCTTCGGGGGCACCAGCGGCGGGAACTTGCGGAGCACCCACTGCTGCTGACCGAGGGTGAAGAGGTTGTTGGTGACCCAGTAGATGATCACGCCGATCGGGAAGATCGAACCGGACACCAGCAGCGACACCGGGATGCCGTAGAGCATCAGCCGCTGGACCATCCGCTGCTGCGGGTCCTCCGCCCAACCGGTCTTGAGGATCATCTGACGGCTGGTCATATAGGTCGTCGCAATCATGATCGCGACCAGGATGCCGGCCACGATCTTCACCGTGTGGCCGCTGGCACCCAGCCGGGCCAGTTCGTCCGCGGTGGAGCCGAACTTGCCGGCGATCGGGGCGCTGAAGAGCTTGGCGTTGGCAGCGCTGTCGAACTGCTCGACGGTCCAGCCGTAGAGCGTCTTCTGGGTCTTGCCCGGGTCGAGCCGGCGCAGCGTGTGGAAGAGGCCGAGGAAGACGGGGATCTGGAGGAACATCGGAAGGCAGCCCATCAGCGGGTTGGCCTTTTCCTTCCGGTAGAGCTCCATCATCTCCTTCTGGAGCGTCTCCCGGTCACCCTTGTGCTTCTCCTGGAGCTCCTTGACCTT
>JBARAE010000299.1:0-1600 GCA_049791715.1 Micromonospora sp. | reverse complement strand
CCAGCGTCGCGGCGACCGGCAGCTCCGGCAGCCGCCGGAGCAGCCCGCGCAGCCGCTCGTCGAGCGCGACCGAACCGTCGGGGGGCGCCGACCGGGCGTCGGCCAGGGCGGCGAGGGTACGCAGATCGGCGGCGCAGCGGTCGCGCAGGGCGGCCGACGGACCGGACACCGCCCCGAGCCCGACCATGGTCAGCGTGGCGAGGACGGTGTCGTGCAGGTCCCGGTTCTGCCGGCGTTCGGCCTCGCGGGCGGCCCGCGCCAGCACGGCTTTCCGGGTCAACCGCTGGTACTCGGCGAAGGCCCGGTCGGCGCCCGCCATCCGCCGTCGCATCACCGCGGTCATCATCGCCGTGCAGCCGGTCTGCACCAGCAGCGTCGCCGCGTGCGCCCGCGCCTCGACGGGGTTGCCCGCGTTCGCCGCGCCGGCCGCGTACGCCGCGGTGACCAGCAGACCCGCGGGCAGGGACCAGCGGATCGGAGCAGTGGCCTGGGCGTTGATCACGGTGGTGCTGGCCAGCACCGCGAGCCAACTGCCCTCACCGGGCAGCGCCTCCGGCGCCACCAGCCACGGCGTGAGCAGACAGGCGCCGGTGGTGAGCGCGACATCGCCGGCGACCAGCGGTGCGTCCACCCCGCGCCGGAGCGCCCGGACGGCGTACCAGAGCGACCAGGCGGTCAGCGCGGCGATCACCGGCAGCAGCAGGGTTGCCCGCACCGGTGGGGTACGCACCGCCAGAGCGACCACCCCGCCCACCAGACCGCAGGTCAGCCGGAGCAGCGCCGGCAGGGTGGTGAAGATCAGGGTGAACGCCCCGCCCGCCGGCCGGTCCAGGGCCGTCGGCGGCGAGGTCGTGGCGGCAACGACCGGCATCGGGGGAGGTGTCCTTCCGGCAGCGACCCGGTCGGGTCCGCACGGCATAGATCGACGCCGGAGAATAGCATGCCCTCACGCAACTGGTCACCCTCGGTGCGCGCGGCGTCGCTGTGGCGCATGGCCGGCGCGCCACCGCACCGGCCACCCGGACCGGTCAGGCGGCGGCGACCGCGAGCAGGTGGGAGCTGGCGCCGATCACCGCCTGATCCTGCTCGAACGCCTCCGCGCAGGCGACCGCGTCCCGGAAGAGTCGGTCCTCCGGCCCGACGTCCAGGGCGTCCAGCAACGGCCAGAGCGGACCCTCCACCCCGTATAGCCGGGGCGCGGGCAGACCTGCGGCGGTGAACTCGTCCACCACCTGCTCCGGCCGGTGGAAGTACGCCGTCGTGAAGCCCGTCTCCGGGTCGTTCACCCCGGTCGCGTACGCGGCGAGCAGGATCTCCCGGGTCCGCTCGTCCACCCGGCCCTGCCGGGTCAGATCCATCAGGGCGGCGTTGCGGCTGATCACGGCCGCGATGACCGGGCCGCCCGGACGGGTGAGCCGAGCCGCCTCCCGCAGCGCCGTGACCCGGTCCGCCCGCTCGGTCAGGTGGTAGAGCGGACCGAGCAGCAGGCTGGCGTCGACCGAGTCGTCGGGCAGCGGCAGGTCGCGAGCGTCGCCGACGGTGGCGGTGAGTTCCGGGTACGCGGCCCGGACGGCGGCCACGTGCGCCGGCACCAGGTCGA
>JBARAE010000298.1:0-3161 GCA_049791715.1 Micromonospora sp. | reverse complement strand
GGGTGTGAACCCGATGTCGCTCTACCACCACGTGCCGAACAAGGCCGCGCTGCTACGCGGCGTCAAGAACCTCGTCGCCGCGCAGTTCCAGCCGCGGGTCGACGGTGGGACCTGGCAGGAACAGCTGCACCGGTTCGCTAGGGACTTCCGGGCGCTCGCGCACCGGCACCCGAACCTCATCGTGCACAGCCTGGCCAGCCCGGACTTCATCGAGCCGGAAGACCCGTTCTGGACCGGACTGACCGGCATCCTCGACAGCGCTGGCGTGGCGGCCGCCGAGGTCGCCCCCGTCGGAGCGGTCCTCACCAGCCTCTTCTCGGGCTTTCTCCTCGCCGAGGGCAACGGAACCCTCGGTCGCCTCGCCGCCCTGCAACCCTCACCGGCCGGGGCGGAATTGACCGCTGCCTCGCGCCCGGACGCGGACGACGATGGCAGTTTCGAGTTCGCCGTTCAGACCCTCATCGCGGGCCTCCAGGCTCACCTCCCCCCAGCGACCGTCCGCTGAGGGGTGCCGGCGCCACGGGTGCTCGCCGGAATCGCCGTCATGGACAGGTGGCGCGCGGAGGAACCGGAGCCACCCACCCGCTGAGGTGGCCACGGTTCTTTGAACGTCGTCTCCTCCGAGGATCAGCTCCGGCTGAGATCGAGGGCGATGTCCAGGATCATGTCCTCCTGCCCGCCGATGAGCTTGCGCCGGCCGACTTCGAGCAGGATGTCCCGGGCATCGAGCCCGTACTGCCGGGCGGCAGTTTCGGCGTGGCGCAGGAAGCTGGAGTAGACGCCGGCGTAGCCGAGGGTGAGAGTCTCGCGATCGACGCGGACGGGCCGGTCCTGCAGCGGGCGGACGAGGTCGTCGGCGGCGTCCTGGAGAGCGAACAGGTCGCAGCCGTGCTGCCAGCCTTGCACGGTGGCCACGGCGATGAACGGTTCGATCGGACAGTTGCCGGCCCCTGCGCCGTGTCCGGCGAGCGACGCGTCGACGCGAGTGGTGCCCTCCTCCACGGCGACGACGCTGTTGGCTACGGAGAGGGACAGGTTCTCGTGAGCGTGGATGCCGATCTCCGTACCCGGGTCGAGGACGTCCCGGTAGGCGCGGACCCGTTCGCGGACGCCGTCCATGGTGAGGCGACCGCCGGAGTCGGTGACGTAGACGCAGTGGGCGCCGTAGGACTCCATGAGCTTGGCCTGGCCGGCGAGCTCCTTGGGTTCGGCCAGGTGGCTCATCATGAGGAATCCCGACACGTCCATGCCCAGTTCGCGGGCGGTGGCGATGTGCTGGGCGGCGATGTCGGCCTCGGTGCAGTGGGTGGCCACGCGGACCGACCGTACGCCGAGGGCGTGGGCCTGTCTGAGGTCGTGGATGGTGCCGATACCGGGCAGCAGCAGGGTGGTGAGGCGGGCGCGGGTGACCGCGGCCGCGGCGGCTTCGATCCACTGCCGATCGGTGTGGCTGCCGGGACCGTAGGTGAGGCTGCCGCCGGCGAGCCCGTCACCGTGGGCGACCTCGATGCCGTCGACGCCGGCGGCGTCGAGCGCGGTGACGATCCGCGTGACGTCGGCCGGCGTGATGCGGTGCCGGGTGGCGTGCATGCCGTCGCGCAGGGTGACGTCCTGGATGAACAGGCGGCGCCGGGCGGGTGTGGTGGCGGTCATCGGAGCGCTCCCTGGGCTGATGCGAGGCGTTCGGCGACCCGGAGCGCCGCGGAGGTCATGATGTCGAGGTTGCCGGCGTAGGCGGGGAGGTAGTGGGCGGCGCCTTCGACCTCCAGCAGGACACTCACCTTGGTGGTGACCGCCGTCCGGTCGTCGGGCAGCAGGGTGTGGACCGGTTCGTCCGGTGCCAGTGGGGTGAACTGCACCGGCTGCTTGAGCCGGTAGCCGGGGACGTACGCGGCGACGTCGGTGATCATCTGCTCGATGCCGGCGCGGACGGCGTCGTGGTCCGCGGGGCCGATGAGGCACTGCACGGTGTCCCGCATGATCATCGGCGGCTCGGCGGGGTTGAGGACGATGATGGCCTTGCCCCGCCGCGCGCCGCCGACCTGTTCGATGGCGGCGGCCGTGGTCTCGGTGAACTCGTCGATGTTGGCGCGGGTGCCGGGACCGGCGGATCGGGAGGCGATGGACGCCACGATCTCGGCGTACGGCACGGGTGTCACTCGGGACACGGCCGCGACGACGGGGATGGTGGCCTGTCCCCCGCAGGTGACCATGTTGAGGTTGCGGGCGTCCAGGTGCGCGTCGAGGTTGACCGCGGGTACGACGTACGGCCCGATCGCCGCCGGTGTGAGGTCGACCAGCGTCTTGCCGTACGGGGCGAGGGCGGCGGCGTTGGCTCGGTGCGCCCCGGCCGAGGTGGCGTCGAAGACCACGGCGATGTCGGCGAAGCCCGGCATCGCGATGAGGCCGGCAACGCCCTCGGCGGTGGTGGGCACGCCGAGGCGACGGGCCCGGGCGAGGCCGTCGGAGGCGGGGTCGATGCCGACCATCGCGGCCATCTCAAGGTTCTGCGACAGGCGCAGGACTTTGATCATCAGGTCAGTGCCGATGTTGCCGGATCCGATGACGGCGACCTTCGTACGCGACATCAACTGCCGCCTTTCGTGACGGGGGTGGCGAAGGTGGCCTCGACGGTGCCGAGGCCGGTGAGGCGCGCGCGGACGTGCATGCCGGGGGTGACCGGAACCATCGGCCCGAGTGCCCCGGAGAGGACGACGTCGCCGGCGCGGAGCGGGTCGCCGTGGGCCAGGGCCGTGCGCGCCAGCCAGGCGAGGGCCTCCAGCGGGTCGCCGAGGCACGCCGCGCCGGAACCGGTCGAGGCGGGGACATCGTCCACGTACATGGTCATCAGCACCGCCGCTGGTTCGACGGTATCGAGGGGAACCCGGTCGGCACCGAGGACGAACAGTCCACTCGAGCCGTTGTCGGCAACGGTGTCGGCGAACCTGATGTCCCAGCCCGCGATGCGGCTGTCGACGATCTCCAATGCGGCCAGCGCGTAGGCGACCCGCTCCCGCACGGTGACGGCGGTGACGCCCGGGTCGGTGACGTCGTCGGCGAGGACGAAGGCGACCTCGGCCTCGACGCGGGGTTGCAGCAGCCGGTCGAGGCTGATCGCCCCGGACTCCGCACAGGCCATGTCCTCGAAGAGCATGCCGAAG
>JBARAE010000297.1:0-2029 GCA_049791715.1 Micromonospora sp. | reverse complement strand
CGCACGCTTGAGGCCACTACGCCGGGAAGCTGCGGCGGATCTTGGCGCGCGGTCGGTTGACAGGTCAGCCGGGCTGGCCGGAGAGCAGGGCGCGGGTCGCCTCCCAGCCCTCGAAGGCCGGGTCCAGGGTGGCCAGGTCGGCCGGGCCACGCAGGCGCCGCCACCCGGCCGTGACCGCCACGTCGCCGGGTCGCGGCGCACCAGCCCGCACGTCCGCGGGCACGGCCGTCTCCAGGTCCAGCGACGGCAACCACTCGGGTACGGGCAGTCTGGCCGCCACGCCGAGCAGCCCCGGCCCGCCGCCCTCGACCGGGGCGACCGCGACCGGTCGGCTGGTGAGCGGGCGGAGCAGCTTGCCGAGGGTCAGCCCGGGTACGTCCGGCGCGTCGGCGGCCACCACGGCCGCCTGGTCGTACCCGGTGAGCGCGGCGAGCACCGCGTTGACGGTGGCCGCCGGCACCTCGTGGACGGCCATGTCGGGCCAGACCACCGCGTCGGCCAGCCAGCGGTCGTCGGACGTCACCGCGACCGCGGTCTCCACCTCGTTGAGCGTGGCGAGCAGGTCGACCACGTCCTCGGCGAGCGCGGTGCGCCACCGCGTCGGGTCGATCCCCGGCGGCGTCCAGGCCACCGGCCCCAGCAGGGCCACCACCACACGTCGAGCCACGGTCCGACCCTAACCCTGGCCGGGGCCACCCGCCCGGCCGAGATGATCGGCTCGGCGGGCCGCAGATCGGGACGTCCGAGCAGCACGCCGCTCGGGAGGTCAGTCGGAGAGGGGTACGCCGGAAGCGGAGGCGACGCCCTCCAGGTAGCCACGGGCTCGCTCGGTCTTCGGGTAGCGGCCGACGAAGGCCCAGAACTGGGCGTTGTGACTAGGCACGATGAGGTGCGCCAGCTCGTGCAGGAGCACGTAGTCGATCACCCAGTCCGGCATGTCCTGGATCCGGTGCGAGATGCGGATCGTCCGGTCGGCCGGGGTGCAGGAGCCCCAGCGGCCGTTCTGGTTGGTGACCCAGCGGACGCTGACCGGCGCCGCATGGGCCCGCTGATCGGGCAGGTACAGGTTGATCAGCCGGTTGGCGCGGGCGAGGAGCTCGGCGTCCGAGCGGGCGAGCCGTCCTTCGCGGGCCGCGAGCCGGGCCAGCATCCGGTCGACCCACTCGCTCTCCTCGGCCCGGGAGAACTGGTCCGGGATGAGGACGACGACCCGCTCACCGTCGCGGTACGCGGACACCGTGCGTCGCCGGCGCTGGCTGCGCCGTACCTCGACGACGGGCTTCCGCGTCCCGGCCATCACTGGCCCGCGCAGCCTCGGATGACTGTCACGAAGGAAAGCTACTTCGTACTGACCAGGGGTCCGCAAGAGTCAACTCGAGGAGGTGCGCCCGGAAAATGGTGGTTGGTTGTCAGGAGTCCTGAAAAATTTCTTTGCGGAGGCAGGTGAATCCATCCCGGTCACCCTTCGTGGCGACCGGCCTGGCATCCGGCGCGTCACCTGCCGGCGTCCGCACACGTTAAGTGATCAACGCGGGAAGCGCCGCTCGGGGGGCCGCCGGAAGGGGGATCTGAGCGTATTCACCCGGCGTGTCCCCGCCAAACCGACGTATCCGACGTAATCGGCATGCACACTCTCGACGTCGACTAGCTCACAGTGGCGATGCAGATCAGACATGGAACTGCCCGTACCTGGGTAGGGTCCGCCAACCAGCGGTCATGAGCGTGGCCGCGGAGAACGACCCAGCGCCGGCGCCCCCGTGGCCCGCCGCCGGGAAACCCGTCGGGACGGCGTGTCCGGCGGACGAGACGAGGAGGGCTACCGTGGCCGACCAGGCCCAGACCTACAACGGTTACTGCGTCAAGTGCAAGGAGAAGCGCGACTTCGAGGGTCGCGTCGAGGTCTCCAAGACCGGCATGAACATGGCCAAGGGCAAGTGCCCGGTGTGCGGCACAACAGTGAACCGCATTCTCGGCAAGGCGAAGGTCTGATCCGTACGGAATCGGGGGAGGGGTGGCCGTCGGCCACCCC
>JBARAE010000296.1:0-2364 GCA_049791715.1 Micromonospora sp. | reverse complement strand
GCCGGACGGGGCCGGGGCCGCGCTGGCGGTCGGGGCCGGCGCGGCGATCTGACCGCTGCCGTCGGTGGCCTTGAGCACCTTGCGGAAGCGCAGCTCGGCGGCGCTGCCGACGTCGGTCAGGTCCCGGTTCTCACCGGGCAGGGAGATGACGATGTTGCGGTTGCCCTCGGTGACCACCTCGGCCTCGGCCACGCCGTACGCGTTGACCCGGCTCTCGATGATCTGGCGCGCCTCCTCGAGGTTGGCGGCCGTCGGGGGCTTGCCGTCCACGCTGTTGGTGGCCTCGAGCGTCAGCCGCGTGCCGCCGATCAGGTCCAGGCCGAGCCGCGGCTCCAGCCGGTCCTTCCAGCCACCGCTGGCGCCGCCCGAGAAGAACACCAAAAGATAGAGGACGACGAAGATGAGCCCGAGGACGGCAAGCTGCCGTCCGGGGCGCATCTGTCCCTGAGGTGGTGCCACGGCTGTCCTGTCTCCCTGTACGGTCCCGCCGCTGCTGAAGCGGCGACGAATGTCGGGCCGGGGGTGTCCGCCCGACTGCTCTGACGGGTCTGCGCCGCCCCCGTCACGCTCCCCCGGCCCGACGCGGCGGCGTCGAGCGGGGTCGGTGCGGGTCGGGGTGCCGAGCGCAGACCCAACTATCCACTTGTGAGAGTCGATCCGCTGCCCCGTCGGGGCGGCGTCACTCCTTGACGGGCTCGGCGTCCTCGCTGACCGGCTCGGTCACCGCGGGGCGCTCGGCCCGGGTGAGCACGCGGGCGATGGCCGGGCGGGCGTACCGCGTCTGCACGCCGGGGGCGACCTCGAGGAGGACGATGTCGTCCTCCACGCCGGTGACCGTGCCGTGGAGGCCACCGATGGTCACCACCTCGTCGCCCGGGCCCAGCGCGGACTGCATCTGCTCGGCCTCGCGGCGGCGCTTCTGCTGGGGGCGGATCATCATGAAGTACATGACGCCGAAGAGCAGAGCGATCATGAGGATCGGCGTCAGACCGCCGGCCCCGCCTGCCGATTGTGCGTAGAGCACGGTGTATGACCTTCCCATTGGCCCTCCGACCGGCACGAGGGGTGCCGGAGCGGAGGCGGATTCTCACGTCCTGTACAGACCGCGGCGAAGTCTAATCCCTGCACCTGAGAACACCGAATGCGGCACAGATCACGTTCGGATCACGGCTGATCGGTCTGCGCGGAGAACAGATCGGGCACCGGAGGGGCATCCGTGCCAAATGTACCATTCGGCGGAGTACGCCCCAGGTGGTGCCAGGCGGCCTCGGTGGCCACCCGACCCCGGGGTGTACGCGCCAGCAGGCCGGCCCGGACCAGGAACGGCTCGCAGACCTCCTCGACGGTGTCCGGCTGCTCCCCCACCGCCACCGCGAGCGTGGAGAGCCCGACGGGGCCGCCCCGGAACGAGTCGACCAGCGCGGTCAGCACCGCCCGGTCCAGGCGATCGAGGCCGAGCGCGTCGACGTCGTACACGGTCAGGGCGGCCCGGGCGGTCTCCAGGGTGACCACGCCGTCGGCCCGGACCTCGGCGAAGTCCCGCACCCGGCGCAGCAGCCGGTTGGCGATCCGGGGAGTGCCCCGGGACCGGCCGGCGACCTCCGCGGCGCCCTCGTCGGTGATCGGCACGCCGAGGATGCGCGCCGAGCGGTGCAGCAGCGCCTCCAGATCCGCCGGAGCGTAGAAGTCGAGGTGTGCGACGAAGCCGAACCGGTCCCGCATCGGGCCGGTCAGCAGACCCGACCGGGTGGTCGCGCCGACCAGGGTGAACGGCTCGACGTCGAGCGGGATGGCGGTCGCGCCCGGACCCTTGCCGACGACCACGTCGACCCGGAAGTCCTCCATCGCGCTGTAGAGCAGCTCCTCGGCCGGCTTGGCGATCCGGTGGATCTCGTCGATGAAGAACACGTCGCCCTCGGCGAGGCTGGTCAGGATCGCCGCCAGGTCGCCGGAGCGTTCGATCGCCGGGCCGCTGGTGACCCGGATGCCGGAGCCCAGCTCGGCGGCGACGATGTTGGCGAGGGTCGTCTTACCCAAGCCAGGCGGCCCCGAGAGGAGGATGTGGTCCGGCGGGGAGCCCCGCCGCATCGCGCCCTGCAGCAGCAGGTCGAGCTGGTCCCGGACCCGGTGCTGGGCGATGAACTCCTCGAGCCGCTTGGGCCGGACGCTCACCTCCGCGTCCCGCTCCGCGTCGGAGACGTACGCCGAGACCAGGTTGTTGTCGGTCATCGGGTGCGGCCCAGGAGGCGGATGGCCTGCTTGAGCAGGACCGGCACGGGCGGGGTGGCCCCATCGACGGTCTCGGCGACCGCGGCGACCGCCTGCTCGGCCTGGGCGGTCGTCCAGCCGAGCCCCACCAGGGCC
>JBARAE010000295.1:0-1811 GCA_049791715.1 Micromonospora sp. | reverse complement strand
CCCCTGTACAAAGCCAGGCGTTGTACAGGGGGCCCCTCCTTTCAGCTAGGCCAGCGCCGCCTCGGCGGCAGCCAGGAAGGCGTCGTTCTCCTCGGGGGTGCCGATGGTCACCCGGACACCGTCGCCCGGGAACGGCCGGACGATCACCCCCCGCGCCTCGCAGGCCTTGCCGAACTCGACCGCCCGGTCGCCCAGCGGCAGCCAGACGAAGTTGGCCTGGCTGGACGGCACGTCCGGCACGATCTTGCGCAGCGCCTCGGTGACCCGCTCCCGCTCGGCGACGACCAGCGCGCAGCGGCGTTCCACCTCGTCGGCCTGAGCCAGCGCGGCGAGCGCCCCGGCCTGGGCGGCCATGCTGGTCGAGAAGGGCGTGACGACCTTGCGGACGGCGGCGGCGACGGCCGGCTCGGCGACCAGCCACCCGATCCGCAGGCCGGCCAGGCCCCAGGCCTTGGAGAGGGTGCGCAGCACGGCCACGTTCGGCCGGTTCAGGTAGGTCAGGGCGTCCGGCACCTCGGGGTCGGTGACGAACTCCCGGTACGCCTCGTCGATCACCACGAGCACGTCGTCCGGCACCGCGTCGAGGAAGCGGTCCAGCTCCGCCTTGCGGACCGCCGTACCGGTCGGGTTGTTGGGGTTGCAGACCAGGATCATCCGGGTCCGGTCGGTCACCGCCGCCGCCATCGACGCCAGGTCGTGGCCGTGCCCGGCGTCGTTGGGCACCCGTACGCTGGTCGCGCCGCTGGTCGCCGCGATGATCGGGTACGCCTCGAACGACCGCCACGAGTAGAGCAGCTCGTCGCCGGGGAGGCAGGTGGCGCGGACCAGGTGCTCGGCCAGCGCCACCGACCCGCAGCCGGTGGCGATCCAGTCGGCGTCAACGCCGTACCGCTCGGCCAGCGCCTGGCGCAGCGCGACCACACCCATGTCCGGGTAGCGGTGGGAACCGGCGACCGCCTCGGCGACCGCCTCCACCACGCCGGGCAGCGGACCGTAGGGGACCTCGTTGCTGGCCAGCTTGATCGCCTCGGGCAGGCCGAGCTCGCGGGCCAGGTCGGCCGGGCTGCGCCCGGGCACGTAGTTGGGCAGCGCGTCGAGGTCGGCGCGGGTGAGCCGCACCGGTGGCTGCTGGCGTTCGGTCATGGGGTGTCTCCCGGGGGGTTGGCGCGGTCGCGCGGGGTGGTACGGGTGTCGGGGCTGGTGCGGGGGAGCTGGACCACCACCGTCTGCGCGCGCTTGTCGTGCAACGCCTGGCGGAGCGGGTGGTCGAAGAGCGGGGAGACCGCGTCGACAAGTTGGAGCAGCAGCCCGAAACCGCAGCAGTACCAGAGCAGGGTGGGCAGGCCGAGGGTGCTCCACCGGCGGGTGGCCCGACCGAACCCGAGGGGCTGGTCGGCTTCGACCGGCACGGCTCGTACGCCCATCAGCCGCTTGCCGAAGGTCTGCCCGCGGGCGGCCATCCCCGGCACCTCGTAGGCGAACCAGAGTGCGGTGGCGATCAGCAGGATGGCGATCTGCAGCCCGGCCGCCTGCTCGCCGGGCTGGGGCAACCCCTCGGTGGAGGTCTCACCGGCCAGCGACCGACGCACCGACTCCCGCAGGTACGGCGAGATCTCCTCGATGTACCGCCAGACGAACCAGCCGTTCACCAGGGCGTTGAGCAGGAACACCACGCCGAAGTCGATCAGCCGCGCGACGAGTCGGGCGCCGTACGAGGCGAGCGGCAGCCCGTGCGGGCGTGGCTCGGGTGGCCGGCCCGGCCAGGTCGGGTACGGCCAGCCGGGCGGCGGCGCCTGCGGGTACCCCGGAGG
>JBARAE010000294.1:0-4113 GCA_049791715.1 Micromonospora sp. | reverse complement strand
GACGAGCCGACCAACAACCTCGACCCGGTCAGCCGCGAGCAGGTGCTCGACGCGATCGCCCGCTATCCCGGCGCGATCGTGCTGGTCACCCACGATCCGGGCGCCGTGCTCGCGCTCAAGCCGGACCGGGCGATCCTGTTGCCCGACGGAGACGAGGACGCCTGGAGCGACGACCTGCTCGAACTGGTCGAGCTGGCCTGATCGACGGTGCGACGAAGATCACCGTCGTGGCCGGTCGCATCCGCGGACGCCGGGTCGGCAGGAGATCACCGCTATCGGGGGGGGGGTGACACTGCATAGCGTGTCGATTGGCGAAGAGTTGATATCTGGCGCATGATCGTTCGAGGCGGTCTAATAGGTGGGACCGTATCCGAACCGCACAGTCTGGGACGTGAGGAATCAGCATGGCAGCCACTG
Source organism: Micromonospora sp. (assembly GCA_049791715.1). Classification (GTDB taxonomy): domain Bacteria; phylum Actinomycetota; class Actinomycetes; order Mycobacteriales; family Micromonosporaceae; genus Micromonospora. The sequence continues at coordinate 3,696 of JBARAE010000294.1, read as the reverse complement.
GCACAGCCACCAGCACTGATAAGGGTCGCCGGATCGTCGGGGCCGAGCGTCAGACGCTCGCCAAGGACCTGGTAAAGCGGTACACCTCCGGCGAGAGCATCCGTGCGCTGGCGGCCTCGACCGGCCGTTCCTACGGATTCATCCACCGGGTGCTCACCGAGTCCGGGGTGCAGCTGCGGCAGCGCGGCGGCGCCCGGCGCCGCAAGAAGGCGTGACCCGCCCATCGACGTCGTCCATCAGCGCCGTGCCCCGGGCGGTCCGGTGACCGCCGAGGCGACCGGGGTGCGCATCGACTGCGACGGGCCGGTCGCGACGGTGACGTTGTGCCGGCCCGACGTGCTCAACGCCCAGACCCCGGCGATGTGGCGCGCGATGAGCGACTTCTCCCGGGACCTGCCCGGTGACGTCCGGGTCGTTGTCGTGCGCGGCGAGGGGCGGGCGTTCTCGGCCGGCCTCGACCTGGCGGTGGCCGGAGCCACCGGGCCCGGCTCGTTCGCCGAGCTCGCCACACTGCCTGAGCAGGAGTGCGCCGACCGCATCGCCGAGTACCAGGGCGGCTTCGCCTGGTTGCACCGCCCCGACGTCATCTCGATCGCCGCGGTCCAGGGGCACGCCATCGGCGCCGGCTTCCAGCTCGCCCTCGCCTGTGACCTGCGCGTGCTCGCCGAGGACGCCAAGCTCTCCATGGCCGAGGTCACCCTCGGCCTGGTCCCCGACCTCGCCGGCACCAAGCGCCTGGTGGAGCTGGTCGGCTATTCCCGCGCCCTGGAGATCTGCGCCACCGGCCGCCGGATGGACGCCGCCGAGGCGGACCGGATCGGCCTGGCCACCGTGGTCGTGCCGGCCCCCGAGCTGGACGGCGCGGTGCGGGACCTGACCGCCGGCCTGCTGGCCAACAACCGGGACGCGATCGTGGAGATCAAGGCGCTGCTGGCCGGCGCCGGAGGTCGTACCCATGCCGAGCAGCAGCGCGCCGAGCGGGAGGCACAGACCCGCCGACTGCGTGATCTGGCCGGGCGCGGAGAATAGTAAGGACCGTTCGGGAAGATCCGGATTACTGCCGAGGTTGTCGTAGTCGTCGGGAGAATTGACCCGACGGTCCTGGCTGCCGACACCCCGGAGGTGACGAGTGTCGAACCACATGTCCGGTGGCGGCATGGGCGGCTGGAGCATGCTCCGGTCGATGCGTAACGGCGACGAGATCTCCACCCACCAGCTCAAGCGCGGCACCGCCAAGCGGATCATGGCCTTCGCCGGGCCGTACCGGCGGGACATCGTGGTCTTCCTGGTCACCGTGGTGCTCGCCGCGGTCATCGGAGTCGCCACGCCGGTGCTCGCCGGCGACGTGATCAACGGCATCAACCGTGGTGGCTCGGAGGCCGCGGCGCTGGTCGTGCGGCTGGCACTGGTCATCGCCGCGCTGGCGGTGGTCGACGCGCTGCTCTCGCTGGCCCAGCGCTGGTACTCCGCCCGGATCGGCGAGGGGATCATCCTCGACCTGCGCACCCGGGTGTACGACCACGTGCAGCGGATGCCGCTGCAGTTCTTCACCCGTACCCAGACCGGCGCCCTGGTCAGCCGGCTCAACAACGACGTGCTGGGTGCCCAACGGGCGTTCACCTCCACCCTGTCCGGGGTGGTCAGCAACGTCATCCAACTGGTGCTGACCGCCGGGGTGATGTTCACCCTCTCCTGGCAGATCACCACGCTCTCGCTGATCCTGCTGCCGATCTTCATCATCCCGGCCCGCCGGGTCGGCAAGCGGCTCGCCGAGATCACTCGCGAGTCGTACAACCTCGACGCGAAGATGAACGCGACGATGACCGAGCGGTTCGGGGTGGCCGGGGCGCTGCTGGTCAAGCTCTTCGGTTCGCCAGAGGAGGAGGCGCGGCGCTTCGGCGGCCGGGCCGAGCGGGTCCGCGACATCGGCATCCAGTCCGCCATGTACTCGCGGACCTTCTTCGTGGCGATGCTGCTGGTGGCCTCGCTGGCCCAGGCGCTCACCTACGGGCTCGGCGGCTGGCTCGCGGTGACCGGGTCGGTCAGCGCCGGCACCGTCGTCACCCTCGCGCTGCTGCTCACCCGCCTCTACGGGCCGCTGACCGCGCTCTCCAACGTCCGCGTCGACGTGATGAGCGCGCTGGTCTCGTTCGACCGGGTCTTCGAGGTGCTCGATCTGCGGCCCGGCATCGAGGAGAAGCCGGACGCGGTGCCCGTGCCCCGGGGCAACGGCCGGGTCGAGTTCCGTGACGTGCGGTTCCGCTACCCGAGCGCAGCCGAGGTGTCGCTGGCCTCCCTGGAGGAGGTCGCCACCCTGGACCGCACGGTCAACGAGCCGGTGCTCAAGGGCGTCACGTTCAGCGTCGAGCCCGGGCAGATGGTCGCGCTGGTCGGCCCCTCCGGCGCCGGCAAGTCGACCCTGTCCATGCTGATCTCCCGGATCTACGACGTCACCGACGGCCGGGTGCTGGTCGGCGGGGTCGACGTCCGGGACGCCACCCTCGCCTCCCTGCGGGACGAGATCGGCGTCGTCACCCAGGACTCCCACCTGTTCCACGAGACCATCCGGGAGAACCTGCGCTACGCCAAGCCCGACGCCACCGACGACGAGATCTGGGCCGCCCTCGCCGGTGCGCAGGTCGCGGACCTGGTCCGCTCCCTTCCGGACGGGCTGGACACCACCGTCGGCGAGCGCGGGTACCGCTTCTCCGGCGGCGAGAAGCAGCGCATCGCCATCGCCCGGCTGCTGCTCAAGGCCCCGTCGATCGTGATCCTCGACGAGGCCACCGCGCACCTCGACTCGGAGAGCGAGGCGGCGGTGCAGCGGGCGCTGTCGGTGGCGCTGACCGGGCGTACCGCGCTGGTGATCGCGCACCGGCTCTCCACCGTCCGGGACGCCGACCAGATCCTCGTCCTGGACGAGGGGCGGATCGTCGAGCGGGGTCGGCACGAGGAACTGGTCGCCGTCGGCGGGCTCTACGCCGAGCTGTACCGGACCCAGTTCGCCGTGGCCGACTCGCCCGCGCCGTACGCCGGGGCGGACGAGCCGGAGCCGATCGTCACCACCGTGCCTCTCGGGACGTACGTCGCGCAGGAGGCCCTGCCGCCGGCCGCCGCCAACTAGGCTGTCGCCGCGGCCCGCAGTTCCCCGAACGCGGCGCCGAGGGTCTCGGGGGTGAAGTGCGCGTTCAGGCCACTCGGGTTGGGCAGCACCCAGAGCCGGGCGCCGCCGAGCAGTTCGGGTTGCGGGCCGAAGGCCGCCTTCGGCCGGGCGAAGCCGATCCGGTACGCGGTCACCCCGACCACCGCCACCCAGCGGGGTCGGTACCGCTCGACTTTGGCCGTGAGGATCTCCGCGCCCGCGACCAGTTCTTCGGCGGTCAGTTCGTCCGCCCGGGCACTGGCCCGGGCCACCATGTTGGTGATGCCCAGGCCGTAGCCGGGCAGCTCGTCCTGCTCGCTCGGCTGCAGTTGACGCGGGGTGAATCCACCGCGGTGCAGCGCGGGCCAGAACCGGTTGCCGGGCCGGGCGAAGTGCCAGCCGGTGGCCGCCGACCAGAGACCCGGGTTGATGCCGACGAAGAGTACGTCCAGCCCGGGGGCGATGAGGTCCGGAAGGGTGCGGTCGGCCGCCGCCGCCAGCTCGGCGCGGGTCGGCCGCGGATGGCGGCCCGCTGCTGCGCGCTTCGCGGGACG
>JBARAE010000293.1:0-4881 GCA_049791715.1 Micromonospora sp. | reverse complement strand
GCCTCGGCCAGCCGCTCCAGCAGCCCGGGCAGCAGGCCACGGTGCCGCCCCCGGCCGGCCGTCGGGTTGGCGAGCACGGCCACCGGGCCGGGCGGGGCGGGATCCTGTGCGCTCACGGCGAGCACCGTACGGGACGACGGACGCCGCCGACCAGGGGTGGTACCCGCTGCCGTCGCCGCCGGGCCGGCCGCCCGTTCCGAGCAGGCCGCTATTTGATCTTCCGAGTCGACCGGACCACGATCGGGTCGTACTCGGGGTGCTTCTCCAGCCACCCGCTGAGGAACGGGCAGATCGGCACCACGGTGCGGCCCTTGGCCCGCGCGTCGTCCATCACCGCACGGGCCAGGATCGACCCGACGCCCCGGCCCTCGAACTCCGGATCGACCTTCGTGTGGGTGTAGGCGATGATGCTGCCGGTGAGCTGGTAGGTGACCACGCCGGCCGTCACGCCCGCCTCGTCCCGCGCCTCGAACCGCTCCCGCTCCGGCACGTCTGTCACGGTGAACTGCACCGGGCCATCCAATCACGGCCACAGCGGGTCACCCTGGGGCGTCCCGCCCGACGCGTCAGAAGGTGATGCGGACCTTGAGGGCGGTGCGGTCGTCCATCGCCCGGTAGCCGTCCGGCACCTGGTCGAGGGTGACGCTGCGGTCGAAGACCGGCGACGGGTCGATCGTGCCGTCGAGGACGTCGGCCAGCAACTCCGGGATGTAGGCCCGGGCCGGGGCGACACCACCGCCGAGGGCGACGTTGCGACCGAACATCTGGCCGATGTCGACCCCGGCGCTGCCGCCGTGCGGCACCCCGACGTACCCGACCGCGCCGCCGTCCCGGGCGATCGAGATCGCGGTACGCATCGACTCCTCGGTGCCGACCGCCTCCAGCACGGCGTGCGCGCCCTGCCCCTTGGTCAGCTCCTTCACCGCCACGACGGCGGCCTCGCCACGCTCGGCCACCACGTCGGTCGCGCCGAAGGAGCGGGCGATGTCGGTACGGGCGGTGTGCCGGCCCAGCGCGATGATCTGCCCGGCGCCGAGCCGCTTCGCGGCGAGCACCCCGCACAGCCCGACCGCGCCGTCGCCGACCACGGCCACGGTCGCGCCCGGACGGACCCGGGCCGCCAGGGCGGCGTGGTGGCCGGTGGACATCACATCGGACAGGGCCAGCATCGCGGTCAGCAGCCGCTCGTCGCCGGCCGCCTCGGCGGGCAGCTTCACCAGGGTGCCGTCGGCGTACGGCACCCGGACCGCCTCGCCCTGGCCGCCGTCGGAGCCCGGCTCGCCCCAGAACCCGCCGTGGGGGCAGGAGGTCTGCAGGCCCTCCCGGCAGAAGTCGCAGACCCCGTCCGACCAGACGAAGGGGGCCACCACGAGGTCGCCGACCCGCACCGAGCCGACCTCCGACCCGGTGGCCTCCACGACGCCGAGGAACTCGTGGCCGATCCGCTGCCCGGGCTGGCGCTTGGCCACCCCCCGGTACGCCCACAGGTCGCTGCCGCAGATGCAGGCGAGCACCACCCGTACCACGGCGTCGGTGGGGGTGCGGACGGCGGCGTCCGGAACCTCCTCGACCCGGATGTCGTTCGGTCCGTGGATCACGGTGGCGCGCATGAGGGCATGTCCTCCGGGTCGGGCGGTCGGCGGTGGGCCGGCGCGGCGGGCCGGGCCCTTCGGGAACGCTAGACCCGCCGGGAGCCGTACCCAACCCGCAGCACGGGCGGCGTGGCCCTGCTCACCCTCCCGGGCCGCCGGAACGCGGGCGGTGGGGTTCCGAGGTGACTGCCCCTCCCCGATCGTCGCGGCGAGCGTTGCCGATCACGTCGCGGCGGCCCCACCGCCCCGGGATGTCGAGGAACTCGACCCGGCCGAAGCGGGCCGGCACCCGCGGCGCCATCAGCAGCTGGTCACCGGCCGGCTCCAGCCCGAGCAGGGCGCGCAGCAGCAGCAACGGCGCGCAGGTGGCCAGGGCCTGCGGACTGTTGGCGGCCGGGTAGCGCACCGGGTAGCGGGTCACCTCCCGCGCATAGCCGGCGATGGCCTCGGGCAGCTGGCCGGAGAAGTGGTCAGCGGCGTCGATCATGCCCTCGGCGATCCGGCCGGCCTCCTCGGCGAAGCCGTACCGGCGCAGCCCCCAGGCGATCAGCGCGTTGTCGAACGGCCACACCGCCCCGAGGTGGTAGCCGAGCGGGTTGTAGCGCGCCTGCCCCTCGGCCAGGGTCCGGACACCCCACCCGGAGAAGAGCCGGGGGCCGAGCAGGTGCCCGGCGACCTCGGCGGCGCGGGACTCGTCGACGATGCCGCTCCACAGCAGATGCCCCATGTTGGACGCGAGCGCGTCGACCTGCCGGCCGTCGGCGTCCAGGGCGAGCGCGTAGTAGCCGCGGTCGGCGATCCAGAAGTCCCGGTTGAAGCGGTCCTTCAGCGCCGCTGCCTCCCGCTCCAGTCGCTCGGCGTACGCCGGGTCGTTCCAGAGCTCGCGGGCCAGGCGAGCGCCGCGCAGCTTCGCGTCGTACGCGTACCCTTGCAGCTCACACGTCGCCCGCGGCAGGCCGGGCAGCCGGCCGTCGGCGTAGCAGATCGCCTCCGGCGAGTCCTTCCACCCCTGGTTCTCCAACCCGGTCCGGTCGTTGCGCCGCTGGTACCAGACGTACCCGTTGCCGAGAATGTCGCCGTACTCATCGATCCAGCGCAGCGCCGCGCGGGCCTCCTCCTCGAACTCCCGCACCACGCTCCCGTCTCCCGTCCAGCGCTCGTACTCGTCGAGCAGGACCACGTACAGCGGGGTCACGTCGGCGCTGCCGTAGTACGGCGACTCCGGCATCTCCTCGAAGGCCGACAGCTCGCCGTACCGGAACTCGCGCAGGATCTTGCCCGGCTCCTCGTCTCGGAAGTCGTCGAGCACGGTCCCCTGGTCGATGCCGAGCATCCGCAGCGTGGCGAGGGCCAGGTCCGGCGCGACGGGCAGCGCCTGGAAGCTCGCCAGGATGCTGTCCCGGCCGGTGACGGTGGCGACCCAGGGCAGGCCGGCGGCGGGCATCGCGTCGTCCGGCAGGGTCAGCGGGAAGTACCGCAGCCCGGCCAGATCGACCAGGCTGCGCCGGTAGGTCGTGGTCACCGTCTCCCAGTCGCAGCTGAGCTGCGGCGCCCTGGCCAGCCATGCCGCGAGGTCGGCCTGCCGCTCCTCCGTGGTCCGCCGGGGCCGGCGTTCCAGCCGCTCCCGGGCCTCCCGGCCGTCCGGCCGCAGCACCAGCCCCTGGACCCGCAGGGTCGTCGTCCAGCCTTGCTTCGGCAGCACCCGGACCGTGTACGTCAGCCCGTGCTCGTCGATGGCCGCCGGCTCGCTGCTGGTGATCACCGTCTCCCGGTGGAACTTCTCCCGCCGGTACCCGAACCGCAGGCACCGCTCGTCGACGCTCCGGTAGATCCGCCCCACCGGTTCCCGCTCCTCTTCGACGGAGTGCAGCGGCGAGAAGTCGCTGGCCGCATCCAGCCGTACGGTGAACTCCACCGGCTCGTGATCGTGGTTGAGCACGGTCAGCCGCTCCTCGAACGCGCCGCCGGCGATGGCCCGCTCGCGGATGACCGAGGCCTTGGCGTCCACGTAGTGCGTCGGCTCCCCGGGCACCAGGAAGAAGCGGAAGGTGAAGTAGTTCCGCTCGGCGATGGAGAGCGCGTGCAGCCGTTCACCGTCGAGGCTCAGCCGCCACAGCGACAGGAACCGGGTGTCGAAGTCGAAGAAGCCGCTCGGATTGGTGGGGGTCGCCTCGATGTCGCCGTTGTCGTCGCTGAGCACGAAGACGTTGCCGTCGAGGATCCGGACCAGGTTCCTCATCCGGGCTCCCGGCGATCGCGGACGAGCGCACGCGGGTGCCGTGCGCCGGGCGGCTCGGCGAACAGCCGCTCCAGCAGGATGACGAAGCGGAACTGCCCCTCGGCGGTGATGTCGTTGCGCAGCCACGCCGTCAGCGCCTTGGCCTCACCGCGCGCCATCTTGGCGAAGAACGCCTCGTCGGTACGGATCACCGCGTCCGCGTCCCGCTCCTCCCGGGACACCGAGACCCGCCCCTCGGCGATGGTCACGTGCCAGTGGTCGAACTCGCCGTCGCGTTCCAGGTCGAAGCGAACGGTGCCGGTGGTCTTGCGCAGCAGGCGGTCGTGGCCCTCCCGGCCGAGCCGGTCGAAGAACATCTCGATGGCATCCGACATCGCACCGCCCCCTGAGACACGACCGGCCACCGGGCAACTCCGGGATCGCGGGGCGTTGCGGCCCGGCAACGAGGTCGGCACGCCTGGGCCCGGCCCTTCGGACGCGATCTGAGCCTACCGTCGGCGACGGTCCGGGCGCGGCGGATCGGTGAGTCGCCCGGGCTTCGCCGGCGGGGTCCCGGGCGGGCGTCCCGGCGACACCGGGCAGGATGTCGGCATGCGCCTGGTGTCCCTCCTGCCGTCCGCGACGGAGATCGTCTACGCCCTCGGACTCGGGGACAACCTGGTCGGGGTGACCTTCGAGTGCGAGGTACCGGCCGCCGACCGGGCCGGCACGACCGTCGTGGTGGGCGGCCGGGACACGCGCGGCATGAGCCCCGGCGAGATCGACGCGTACGTCCGGGGGCAACTGGCGGCCGGCGCCGACCTGTACACCCTGCACACGGACGCGCTGGCCGGCCTCGACCCGGACCTGATCCTGACCCAGGATCTCTGCCGGGTGTGCGCCCTCCCCTCCGAGCGGGTGTCGGACGCCGTGGCGTACCTGGGCTGCCGCGCCGACGTGCTGTCGCTCGACCCGTACAGCCTGGAGGAGGTGCTGGGCACCATCCTGGCGGTGGGCGCGGCGGCCCGGGTGCCGGACCGGGCGGCGGCCGTCGTGGACGGTCTGCGGGCC
>JBARAE010000292.1:0-1861 GCA_049791715.1 Micromonospora sp. | reverse complement strand
TCGGCGCCGTGGCTGGTCGGGTTGCCGCCGCCGGCCCGGCCGGTGCCGAGGCGCAGCCCGTCCAGGCTCAGGGCGGCGGCCCGGGTGGACGTACCCCCGACGTCGAGACCGACCACGACGCTGCCGGACATCCGCTGGGCCTCCCTCGGTCGCGCGGCTGAGGCCTTCATGCTGGTTGGCCGCCGCTGTGCAAGCAAGATCCACGCCGCCGCTGCAGCATGTGCGCCAGGTAACAGTTTGAAAACTTCGCCCACGCCCTTGACACGGAGGGGGCTTCAGTAAGAACTTTTACCACTAACAGTAAACACTCTTTCCGAAAGGTTTTCCGATGGTCGAGCACGAGGTGGACACCGCCGCGGGGACCGCGGTGGTCGACGCCGACGCGGCCGACCGGCGGGAAGCTGTGGGCGTCTCCTCCGACGGGGTACTGGCCCGGGTCCGGGCCGGCGCGGGCGAGCTCACCGGCGCGCTGCGCCGGGTGGCCGAGCACGTGCTCAGCGACCCGGAGGCGGCGGCCCGCGCCACCATCGTGGAACTGGCCGAGCGCAGCGGCACCTCGCCGGCGACGATCACCCGGTTCTGCCGGGCGATGGGCTTCGAGGGCTACGCGGACCTGCGCCTCGGCATCGCCGCGGAGACCGGCCGGGCCCGGTCGGCCGGCTGGACCGTCGACATCGGACGGGAGATCCAGCCGAGCGACCCGCTCTCGCGGGTGCTCGACCAGATCATGGCCGCCGACACCCGGGCCATGCACGACACCGCTGTGCTGCTCGACCTCGCCGAGGTGGAACGCGCGGCCGTCGCCATCGCCGGCGCGAGCCGGGTGAACATCTTCGGCGCCAGCGGCAGCGCCCTCGTCGGCGAGGAGATGCAGTTCAGCCTGCACCGGATCGGGGTGGCCGCCTGGGCCTGGAGCGACGTGCACGAGGGGCTGGCCAGCGCCGCTCTGCTCGGCCCCGACGACGTCGCGCTCGGCATCTCGCACACCGGGCAGACCCGCGAGACCATCGAGATGCTCGCCGAGGCGGGCAGCCGGGGCGCCACCACGGTCGCCCTCACCGGTTTCCCGCGCTCCCCGCTGGCCGAGCTGGCCGACATCGTGCTGGTCACCGCCAGCCAGGCCACCACCTTCCGGCCGGACGCGCTGTCCGCCCGGCACCCCCAGCTCGTGGTGCTGGACCTGCTCTACATCGCGGTGGCCCAGCGCACCCACGACCGCGCCCACGCGGCCTTCCGGCGTACGGCCCAGGCCGTCGACGGGCACAAGGCCGCGAAGGGGGCCAGCTCATGATCAGCGCACAGCGGTACGCCGACGCCGTCCGGCCGGTGCTCGACCGACTGGTCGACACCCAGGCCGAGGCGGTGGACGGGGCGGCCGACCTGATCGCCGCCGGGCTGCGCGCCGGCGGTGTGCTCCAGGCCTTCGGTGCCGGCCATTCCGAGGCGTTCGCCGCCGAGCTGGTCGCCCGCGCCGGCGGACTGGTCCCCACCAACCGGCTCTCCCTGCACGACCTCGTGCTGCACGGCGACGCGCCCCGCGACGTGCTCGCCGATCCCAAGCTGGAGCGCGACCCGGCCGTCGCGCACCAGCTCTACGCGCTCGCGGCGCCGCATCCGCGGGACGTGTTCGTGGTCGCCTCCCAGTCCGGCATCAACGGCTCGGTCGTCGAGCTGGCGACGCTGGTCAAGGAGCGGGGCCATCCGCTGATCGCGGTCACCTCGGTCGAGCACACGGCACGGGTCGCCCCGCGGCACCCGTCCGGGCACCGGCTCGCCGACCTCGCCGACGTCGTGCTGGACAACGGCGCGCCGTACGGTGACGCACTGCTGCCGCTCGAGGGCGGCGGCGCGGTCTGTGCGG
>JBARAE010000291.1:0-9058 GCA_049791715.1 Micromonospora sp. | reverse complement strand
GGCACGGCCCGCCCGGCACGGCCCGCCCGGCACGGGCTGGCCAGCGCGGCGCGGCTCACAGCGTGCCCGGGAGGCCGAACGCCGGGAAGAGGGCGTGCCCGAAGGTGGTGATCTCGGCGATCCGGCCGTCCCGGATGCGGAGCACGTCCAGCTTGAAGGCCCGGAACACCGGGTCACCGGGCCGCCGAAGGTAACTCGCGGCGGCCGGCAGCCGGTTGGCGGAGGTGGGCAGCAGCCGCCAGTCGCCGTCCCGCTCGGGACCGAACGCCCGCTCCAGCAGCGGCGCGATGGCGGCGACGCCGTCGAAGCACATCGGGTGCGGGGGCATGGTGATCCGGATGTCCGGGGCGGCGACGGCGAGCGCGGCCGCCGCGTCGCAGCGCTCGTGGGCGTCGATGAAGCGGGTCAGCAGTTCCCGTTCCCGGTCGTCGGCGGGGCCGCCCGTCCAGTCGGCCCGGCGCGCCGGCAGGTGCGCCTGCAGGGTGGCGCGGGCCCGTTGCAGCGCGCTGTTGGCGGCGGCGACGCTGGTCTCCAGATGCTCGGCAGTCTCGGCGGCGGTCCAGCCGAGCACGTCCCGCAGCAGGAAGGCGGCCCGCTGCCGGGGCGGTAGCAGCTGCATGGCGGCGAGGAACGCCAGCTCGATCGTCTCCCGGTCGACCACCACCGCGTCGGGCTGCTCGGCACCCGGCGCGATCTCGTCGAGCAGCCGGTCCGGGTACGGCTGCAGCCACGGCAGCTCGGCGTACGACCGCGCGGTGCGCGCCTGCCGCCCGGTACGGCGCAGCATGTCCAGGCAGACGTTCGTGGCGATCCGGTAGAGCCAGGCCCGGGCCAGCCGACCGTCGAACCCGGCCTGCCCCCGCCACGCCCGGAGGTACGTCTCCTGGACCGCGTCCTCGGCGTCGTCGAAGGAGGCCAGCATCCGGTAGCAGTGCACGTGCAGCTCCCGGCGGTGCCGTTCGGCCAGCGCCGCGAAGTCCGGGTCAGCCGGGACCGCGTCGACCGGGGCGGTCATGCCGCCCCTCCCGCCCGGCCGACCTCCTGGACCAGCCACTCGTTGCCGTCCGGGTCGCGGAACGACAGGAAGGAGTTGTAGTCGCCGCGCTCCGGGTCCGGGCCCGGGGTCTGCACACCCATGTCGAAGTGGAACACCTCGCTGGGCTGCGCGCCCCGGTCGACCAGTTCCACCCGGGCGGCCTCGATGTCCCGGACGACCAGGTGCAGCCCACTGAGCGAGCCGGCCCGGTCGGGGTGGTGCATCAGCGCGATCGAGCAGGCGGAACCGGGCGGGGAGAGCTGCACGACGCGAAAGTCCCCGGCGCGGTGGTCCACGTCCAGGCGGAACCCGGTCTGTTCCAGGTAGAACGCCTTGGCGCGGTCCACGTCGGAGACGGGCACGACGACGAGTTCGAGCTTCCAGTCCATGAGGGGCCTCCCTGGCCTCGGTGACGGCTGTCGGGACGTACAACGTCGGGTCCGCGGGAAGCTCATCGGTGGCACGATGACGATATCCCGCGGCGGGAGGTGGGCCGACGGTCAGTCGGCGTGCGGGGCGTAGAGCGCGGCGAGCGATGCCGCGGTCGCGGCCAGCATCGCCCGCAGGTCGGCGGGGGAGAGGACCTCGACGTCCGCGCCGAGCCGGAGCAGGTCGCCGTGGGCGTGGGTGAGCGACTCGATCGGGAGGGCCGCCTGCACCCAGCCCGCCTCGTCGGGCGGCCCGGCGCTGCCGTCGACGGCCGTGACCACCGCGTCGCTGCCGATCTCCCGCAGCCGTTCCCGTCCCCGGGGCGAGAGCCGGACGGTCGCCTCGGCGCGGTGCAACCGGGCCCGGAAGTCGACCACGTGCGCCCGCCACCAGGCCGGCAGGTCGAAGTCGGCGGGCCGGTCGAAGGACTCCTCCAGCGGGGTCAGCTCGAGGATCTGGTTGACCCGGTAGGTGGCCGGGTCGGCCCGTTCCGGGCGGGCCGCCACCACGTACCACCGGCCGCCCTTGAGCACGAGGCCGTACGGCTCCAGGATGCGCGTCACCTCGCCGTTCCAGCTGCGGTACCGCACCCGGATCCGGTGCTGCCGCCACACGGCGTCCGCCGCGGGGGTCAGGTACGGCGATGGGTCGCCGTCGGAGTACCAGCCGGGGGTGTCGAGGTGGAAGCGCTGCTGGAGCTGGGCGGCCCGGTCGGCGAGTGGGGGCGGCAGCGCGGCGCGCAGCTTGAGCTGGAGGGTGGCCACGACGGATTCGTAGCCGAGCTCGGCGGCGGGACCGGGCAGGCCGGCGAAGAGCAGCCGTTCCGCCTCCTCGGCGGTGAGTCCGGTCAGCCGGGTCCGCCAGCCGTGGAGCAGTTGGTAGCCGCCGGCATGGCCGGCCTCGCCGTAGAGCGGGATGCCGGCGGCGTGCAACGACTCGACGTCCCGGTAGATGGTGCGGACGGAGACCTCCAGCCGCTGGGCCAGCTCGGCGGCGGTCATCCGGCCGTGGGTCTGGAGCAGCAGCAGTACGGAAAGCAGGCGACTGGCGCGCACTCCGCTGACAGTACCTGTCAGGGAAGTGGTCGTAGCGTGCCGGCATGGCTTTTCGGGACAAGGAACTGACCGTGCCCGGGACCGTCGAGGTCGCCGGACGGCACGTCAAGCGGTACCACATCGACCAGCCGGACCGCCGGCTCGAACCAACGGTGGTGGAGGCCGCCTACGCCTTCCTGCCGAAGCTGCTGCCCGAGCCGGACGGCGGCACCCCGCCGGCGAGCTGGGTGGTGCTGCACCGCGGCGCGGACAGCGGCGCCTACCTGCTGGCGTACAGCTGGTTCTGGGACAACGTGCTGGAGTGCCACATCGCGGTCGCCGGCCAGCCGGCGCTGGACTGCCCGGACGACGATCCGGCGCACTTCATCCCGATGCCCCGGCCGGGCGTGGGGTGCGTGTGGGAACTCGGGGTGCTGGAGCACGAACGCGCGGCGTGGGTACGCCACGTCCTCGCCCCCGACCACCCGGACCTGCCCGGCTACCTGGCCGACAGCCGAGCCGAGGGGCCGGTGGGCTTCTGATGGGCGACTTCGACTTTTTCGTCGGCACCTGGGACGTGGCCAGCCGGCGCCTGATGAAGCGGCACGTCGGCAGCGACGAGTGGGACGAGTTTCCCGGTACGACGGTGGCGCACGGGTTCTTCGACGGCGCCGGCAGCTTCGACGAGATCCGCTTCCCCACCCGGGGCTTCTCCGGCTCCACGGTGCGCATCCTGGACCCGGCCACCCGGCTCTGGTCGATCTACTGGATGAACAGCCGGCGGGGAGTGCTGGAGCTGCCGCCGGTGGTGGGCCGGTTCGTCGACGGCGTCGGCACCTTCCACGCCGACGACACCGACGAGGGGCGGCCGATCCGCTGCCGGTTCATCTGGTCCCGGATCACCCCGACGTCGTGCCGCTGGGAGCAGGCGTTCTCCACCGACGGCGAGCGCACCTGGGAGACCAACTGGGTCATGGACTTCACCCGCGCGGGCTGACCGGTCAGGCCGGCGGGGGAGCGGTGCTGCGGTAGATCGCGGTGAGCCAGACGTCGAGCAGCACGTCGACCACGTCCTGCTCGGCGACGGCCGGTCCGTCGCCGGCGAAGGTCGCGTACCAGACCCGTTCGTTCATCGAGTTCAGCGCGATCGCGAGGTCCCGGGCGGGCAGCCCGTCCGGGGCCACGCCGCGTCGGCGTTCGCCCTCGATCGCGGCCTGGACCGCCTGCACCCAGCGTTCCAGCACGGCGGCCCAGAGCCGGCGCACCTCGGCGTTGGTGCCGCGCACCTCGGCGCAGGCCAGTACCACGGACCGATGCCCGCCGAAGGTGGCGTGGAACCGGCTGATCAGCTCCCGCCACCGGGCCCGCGGGTCCTCGGCGAGCCGGTCCAGCACGTCGCCCGCGGCGGCGTCCGCCTCCTCGGTGACCCGGTCCAGCAGGGTGAGCAGCACCGCGTCCTTGGAGGGGAAGTAGAAGTAGAACGTCGGCCGGGAGATGCCCGCCCCCCGGGCGAGGTCGTCGATGGAGATGTCACCGAAGGCCCGCTCCCGCAGCAGCCGCTCGGCGGTGGCGAGGATGGCCAGCTCCCGGTCGTCGCCGGTCGAGCGCCCCGGCCGCCGGCCGCGGCTCGGCGCGGCTCCGGTCGGCGTACGGGCGGCGGTCATGGGGGCTGATGCTACACCGGTTCAACACTGTGTCGATAAGGCTCGACAGGGTGTTGACTGGCGTCGACAGCGGTGGATAGGGTCCGGTCCACCTGCCCAGCGACCGGGAGATGCCATGGCCTCCGACCACGTCGACGTCCTCATCGTCGGTGCCGGCCTGTCCGGCATCGGCGCCGCGGTGCACCTGCGGCGCAACTGTCCGGAGAAGACCTACGCGGTGCTGGAGGCGCGCGAGGCGATCGGCGGCACCTGGGACCTCTTCCGCTACCCGGGCATCCGCTCCGACTCCGACATGTACACCCTCGGCTACTCGTTCAAGCCGTGGACGAACCCGAAGGCCATCGCCGACGGCGACTCGATCCGGGCGTACGTCCGGGAGACCGCCCGCGAGTACGGCGTGGACGAGCACATCCGCTTCCACCACCGGGTCGTCCGCGCCGAGTGGGACAGCACCACGGCCCGTTGGACGGTCCACGCCCACCGCGACGACACCGGCGAGGACGTGGTCCTCACCTGCGCCTTCCTCTTCACCTGCTCGGGCTACTACCGCTACGACGAGGGGTACACCCCGGACTTCCCCGGCGTCGACCGGTACGCCGGTCAGCTCGTGCACCCGCAGCACTGGCCCGAGGACCTGGACTACACGGGCAAGCGGGTGGTGGTGATCGGCAGCGGCGCGACCGCGGTGACCCTGGTCCCGGCGATGGCCGAGCGGGCCGCCCACGTCACCATGCTCCAGCGCTCACCCACGTACGTCATCTCACTGCCGTCGAGGGACGGGCTCGCCGAAGCGCTGCGGCGCCGGCTGCCGGCGAAGGCCGCGTACTCGGTGGTGCGCTGGAAGAACGTCCTGCTCGGCGTCGCGAACTTCCAGCTCAGCCGGCGCACCCCCGGGCTGGTGAAGAAGCTGCTGCGCCGCGCCGCCACGGGGAAGCTGCCGGTCGGCTACGACATCGACCGGCACTTCTCGCCCCGCTACAACCCCTGGGACCAGCGGCTCTGCGTGATCCCCGATGGTGACCTCTTCGACGCGGTGACGGCCGGCCGGGCGTCCGTGGTGACGGACACGATCGACACCTTCACCGAGCACGGCATCCGGCTGGCCTCCGGCGAGGAACTGCCCGCCGACATCGTGGTCACCGCCACCGGCCTCAACCTTCTCGCCCTCGGCGGCATGACGGTGTCGGTCGACGGCGAGGACGTCGACCTCGCGGGGACCGTCGCCTACAAGGGCATGATGCTCTCCGGCGTGCCGAACTTCGCCATGACGATCGGCTACACCAACGCCTCCTGGACGCTCAAGGCCGACCTCGTCGCCACGTACGTCTGCCGGCTGCTGCGCCACCTCGACGCCACCGGGCAGCAGATCGTCACCCCGGTCGCCCCGGCGTCCGGCGAGCTGGTACCGATCATCGACCTGAAGTCCGGGTACGTGCTCCGCAGCGTGGACCAGCTGCCCAAGCAGGGCGCGACAGCGCCGTGGCGGCTGTACCAGAACTATCCCCGCGACGTGCTGCTGATGCGGCACGGCCGGCTGACCGACGAGGGCGTCCGGTTCTCCCGCGCCGGCGCACCCGCGTCGGCCACCGCCGGCATCGCCGGGTCGGTCGAGGCGACCGCCCCCGTGGCCTGACCGAGAGGAACGCACCTCATGCGCGACTTCGTCTTCCCCGGCGGCACAGCCGTGGTGACCGGCGCCGCCAGCGGCATCGGCGAGGCCCTGGCGCACGGGCTGGCCCGGCGCGGCAGCGACCTGGTGCTGCTCGACCGGGACGCCGAGCGCCTGGACGCGGTGGTCGCCGCGCTCCGCGCCGCCCACCCCGACCGGCGGATCGACACCCACCTGGTCGACCTCGCCGACGCCGACGCCACCGACCGGGTGGCCGCCGAGATCGCCGCCCGGCACCCGCGGGTCCGGCTGCTGGTCAACAACGCCGGCGTCGCCCTGGGCGGCCGCTTCGACCAGGTCACCCTGGAGGAGTTCCTCTGGGTCGTCGACATCAACTTCCGCGCCGTGGTCCGGCTGACCCACGCGCTGCTGCCCACCCTCAAGGCCGAGCCGGGCGCCCACCTGGTCAACATCTCCAGCCTCTTCGGGCTGATCGCGCCCGCCGGCCAGGCCGCCTACTCGGCCAGCAAGTTCGCCGTGCGGGGCTTCACCGAGGCGCTGCGGCACGAGCTGGTCGAGGACGGCGTCGGGGTCACCTCCGTACACCCGGGTGGCATCCGGACCCGGATCGCGCAGAGCGCCCGGGTCGGCAGCGGCGTCTCCGTCGAGGAGTACGAGGAGGGCCGCAAGCAGTTCGAGAAGCTGCTCTCCATCGACCCGGCAAAGGCCGCCGAGGTGATCCTGCGCGGTGTCGAGCGCCGCCGCGGCCGGGTCCTGATCGGCTGGTCGGCGAAGCTGCCCGACCTCCTGGCCCGGATCGCCCCCGCCTCCTACAACCGCATCCTCGCCCTCGGGCTCAACCGTGCCGCCGGGGCGCCCGCGGCCGGGTCGACATCCCGGCTGGACGGCGCCGAAATCCCGGCACCCCGGCCCGCCGGGGAACCGGCGGAGCGCCCGGGGCAGCCGGCATGACGTCGGTGGCCCTGTCGGCGGCCGAGGAGCTGCTGGTGGCCGGGCGGCGGGTGCGCTACCGGGTCGAGGGGGACGGCCCCCCGGTTGTGCTCCTGCACGGCATCGGGCGCACCCTGGACGACTTCACCGCCCAGGCCGACCTGCTGGCCCGGGACCACCGGGTGGTCAGCGTCGACCTGCCCGGCCACGGCGGTTCGGCGCCGCTGGATGGGCCGCACACCCTGCCGGCGCTCGCCTCCGCCGTCGCCGAGTTCCTCGACGCGGCCGGGGTGGACCGTCCCGCGCGCCTCGTCGGCAACTCGCTCGGCGGTGCGGTGGCGATGCGGCTGGCCGTCGACGACCCGTCCCGCGTGGCCAGCCTGGCGCTGGTCAACAGCGCCGGGTTCGGCCGCGAGGTCACCATCGCGCTGCGCCTGCTCGCCCTGCGCCCGCTGGGCCGGCTGCTGCTGCGCCCCAGCCGGGCCGTCGCCCGGCGCACCGAAGCGGCCATCTTCCACGACCGGTCGTTCGTCACCGACGAACGCGTCGCGCACGCCCTCGCGGTGGCCCGTCAGCCACACGCCGCTCCGGTGATGCTGGAGCTGGTCCGCAGCCTCGGCACGGTCCGTGGCGTCCGGCCACAGTGGCGCGAGGAGCTGCTCGACGCCGTGTCGGCGCTGGACATCCCGACCCTGGTGGTCTGGGGTGACCGGGACCTGATTCTGCCCGCCACCCATCTGGCGGCGGCCCGGACCCGGCTGCCGAAGGCGCGTACCCACCTCTTCGCCGACACCGGCCATATGCCGCAGATCGAACGCGCGGCGGAGTTCCACCGGCTGATCACGGAGTTCTGGTCGCGCCCCGGTGCCTGACGATCACCGTCAGCGCCACCAGGACGAAGAGCACGCCGGCGATCACGTGGATCGGCGCGGCCAGCCACGGGGCCGGCAGCACGAGCACGGCCGCGACGGGAAACAGCACCACGCCGAGGCCACGTTTCGACCGCAGGTGCAGCGCCCAGACGGCGAGCAGGTAGACCGCCACCGGCAGCGCGGTGGCGTACCCGACGGTCCGGCGGGAAACGTGGGCCAGGTGCAGGTCGTAATCGACGGCGACGGCCAGACCGGCACCGACCGCCGCGATCGCGGCGAAGATCAGGTAGTGCCCGTAGCCCCAGATCAGCGCGCCGGGCAGCGGGGTGGGCGGCACCGCTCCCGGCCGGTCGAAGTAGAGCCACCAGAGCCCGAAGACGATCACACCGCCGGCGGCGGCCAGTGACCACAGGTGAGGGTTGCCGGCGTCGATGCCGCTCTGGATCGCCACCGAGGTGGACAGGACCACCTCGGCCAGCACGATCAGGGTGAACAGCTGGTACCGCTCGGCGATGTGGTGCGGGTGCCAGGGCGTCGTCTCGCGTCGTTCCGCCACGACCGGGACGAGCAGGTCGGCCACGACCAGCACCAGGAAGGCCGGTGCGCCCCACCCGTCCGGCAGGGTGAGCCGCAGTAGCCAACCCGCCTGCACCACGGTGATGCCGACGGCAAAGGTGAGCGCGGTGGCGCGGCGCGGCGGGTCGCCGGCCGCCGCCCGCAGCCAGTGGAAGACCGCCGCCAGCCGCATCACCACGTACCCGTAGGTGATGGTGGTGAAGTCGCCCACGGCGAACGCCCGCGGCACCCCGGCGGCGAGGATCAGCGCACCACTGATCTGCACCAGGGTGGTCAGCCGGTAGACGTCGTCGTCGGTGTCGTACGCGGAGGCGAACCAGGTGAAGTTGACCCACGACCACCAGATCGCGAAGAACACCATCAGGTACCTGGTCACCGCGTGGCCGAGGTGGTCCTCCGCCACGTCGTGGTGCAGGCTTCCGGCCGCCTGCGCGACGGCCACCACGAAGCAGAGGTCGAAGAAGAGTTCCAGGGGCGTCGCCGCCCGATGCGCCTCGTCCCGGCGGCGGGCCCGCATCGGCCGGTACCACGGCCGGACCTGACCGGTGGTGCTCAACGGCGCTCTCCTCGGGCCGGCGGGCGACTGCGCCCACACGGTAGCCCGGCGGTGGTGGGCGGGGAATGCGATCCGGCTCAGCCGACCGTCGACGCCAGCGGCACGGTCGCCGGCGCGGTGTCCGGCTCCCACCGGGACAGGGCGACGAGGTCGGCCTCCACCCGGGCCGGCAGCCGGCGGCGGTGCCGCAGCACCCACCCCAGCTCCCGCGCCGCGTCGACCAGGCCGGCCCGGCCTTCCGGGTCGCGCCACGTCTCGGCGACCACCTCCCGCACCGTCCGACCCGGTCGGCGCAGGGCGGCGGTGAGCACCCGGTTGCGCGCCTCGACCC
>JBARAE010000290.1:0-13875 GCA_049791715.1 Micromonospora sp. | reverse complement strand
GCGACCCCTCGTCGGCGGCCACGCCCGTCCCGGCGTTGGTCGGGGCCCCGGTGTCCGTCGGCTCGCCGCCGGTCGGGTCCTCGCCGGCGGATCCGCCGTGGGTCGGATCCTGGCCGCCGGATTGGCCGCCTGCCGGTCCGCGTCGGCGGGCCAGCCAGAAGAGGCCGCCGCCGAGCGCGAAGGTGAGCAGCACCCCGGCCACCCCGGAGAGAGCCGTGGAGAGGAACCGGTTGTGCACGCCGCGGAAGCCGTAGCCGGCCAGTGGGCTGTCGGAGAGCTCGTGGTCCCTGGTCTGCTGCGCCGGGCAGCTGCCGCCGGTGATCTCGCCGTCGGCGTTCACCGTGCAGCCCTTGAGCAGTGACGCGTCCAGCCCGTCCGGGTGCGAGGAGGCGTAGTTGCTCACCACGCCGGCGAGCAGCAGGGCGACCAGCAGACCGCCGACGACGAAGCCCCAGGTGCGCTTCCTCATCGGACACCCCCGCCGACCGGTACGGCGGCCGACGGCGCGGCCGGCCGACGGGCGCGCAGCGCGTACACCAGGTCGGGGCGGACCTTGGCGACGGTGACCACGGTGGTGGCGGTGATCAGGCCCTCGCCGATGCCGATCAGCAGGTGGACGCCGGCCATCGTGCCGGCCAGGCCGGCGAGGTTGCCGCCCAGGTCGGTGGTGCCCCCCAGCCAGTACTGCAGGACGAAGCCCTGACTGGCGACGAGCACGCTGACCAGGGCGGAGACGAAGGCGGTGACGCCCAGCCCGGCCGGGGTGCGCGGCAGGACCTTCAGCAGCAGCGCGATCAGCAGGTAAGCCGCCGCGGTGCCGAGGATCGCCATGTTGGTGATGTTGAGGCCGAGCATGGCCACCCCGCCGTCACCGAAGACCAGCGCCTGCACGACCAGCACCACGGCCACGCAGAGCGCGCCGACCCACGGGCCGACCAGCAGAGCGGCGAGCGCGCCACCGAGCAGGTGGCCGCTGACCCCGGCGGTGAAGATCGGGAAGTTCAGCATCTGCACGGCGAAGATGAACGCCGCCACGAGGCCCGCCATCGGGGCCAGCCGGTCGTCCAGGTCGCGGCGCCCGCGCAGGACGCACAGGGTGAGCACGGCGAGCGCGAAGGCGGCGAAGACCGCGGCGACGGGACCGTTGATGATCCCGTTCGAGATGTGCATCGCCAGGGTTTCCACTCGACCTCCCGGGACGCGGCGGGCGGACGCACGCCGTCATGGTCACACTATTTCCGGCGACCCACTGTTGCCAATATTTTGCAACAAGCGATGCTCTTGATCACGTGTCCGCAGCGCGTCACGGTCGCGGCCGCGTCGTACGGCGGCGGTATCGTTCCCGCCATGACCGACCGCCTCAGCCCCGGCGACCCCGCACCCGAGTTCACGCTCCCCACCGACACCGGCGGGACGCTCTCCCTGGCCGACCTGCGTGGCGGCAAAGTCATCCTGTACGCCTACCCGGCCGCCATGACTCCCGGCTGCACCAAGCAGGCCTGCGACTTCCGTGACTCCCTCGCCTCGCTCCAGGCCGCCGGCTACGAGGTGGTCGGCATCTCCCCCGACAAGCCGGAGAAGCTGGCCAAGTTCCGGGACCGGGACGCCATCACGTTCCCACTGGTCGCCGACACCGACAAGGCGGTGCTCAGCGCGTACGGCGCGTACGGCGAGAAGCAGATGTACGGCCGGACGGTCACCGGCGTGATCCGCTCGACCTTCGTCATCGACGAGGACGGCAAGATCGAGCGGGCGCTCTACAACGTCAAGGCCACCGGCCACGTCGCCAAGCTGCGCCGCGACCTCGGCCTGGACTGAGCCTCTCGTACCGCGCCGCTACGGTGCGTGCGTGGTTCGGTACAAGTACACACCTGAGGCGCTCGCCGAGGCCGCCGCGAACTCGCACAGCATCACCGGAGTGATGCGGGCACTCGGCGTGCGCATCAGCGGTGGGTCGCACGCGCACATCAGCCGGCAGCTCAGGCGCTTCGGCATCGACACATCGCACTTCACCGGTCAGGTGCACAGCCGTGGTCGGATAGGGCGGCGGCGGCCCTCCACAGAGGTGCTGGTCAAACTGGCGCCTGATGCCCGTAGAACCCCCGGGTTCCGCCTGAAGCGAGCGCTGGCGTTCATCGGCCTTCCCGAGCAGTGCGAGATCTGCGGCGTGGGCACAACATGGCAGGGCGGTCGGCTGGTCCTGCACGTCGACCACATCAACGGCGACTTTCTCGACAACCGTCCGCCCAACCTTCGCCTGCTCTGCCCGAACTGCCACAGCCAGGCAGCTACCTACGCCGGGCGAAGGAACCGGCAGCCGGCGCGGGACGACCCACCGGCTGCTGCAGCAAGCGGGCCGGCGCAGGTGGAGACGTCCACCTCGCCGCTTGACGAGCGAGAGGTGGTGGCATTGCTGCGCCAGGTCGCCGCAGGAGAACTCACGGCGGTGGAGGCTGGCCGGCGGATGAACTGCAGCCGGGATCGAGTGCGCAGGATGAGGCGACGCTTGGAGGCGACCGGAACCGTACGGCCCCAGCCAGGCCCGTGCGACCGCCCCGTACGGCGGAAATTCCGCGATGCCGTTCTGCGTCTTGCACTCGCCCACCCCGAGTGGGGTTCCCGCAAGATCGCCCTCACCCTGGCTCACGGGTTGGAGCAGGACCGGCCAATCAGCCACCGCACTGTATATCTGATTTTGAAGGAGGCCGGCCTCACCACCCCGGAGGCCCGACGCACTAAACTCAGCGGGCCGGCGGGAGTGGCGTAACGGCAGCCGCGATAGGTTTAGGTCCTATTGTCCGAAAGGGCGTAGGGGTTCGAATCCCCTCTCCCGCACCATGCTTACCATGTCGTGAGCGTCACGATCATGGGCTCACACCGCGTCGCTCTATCAGGATTACGGGGTGAGCTTGCGCTTCGTACTGGACCCCGAGCTGACGCCCACCCTGTGCGAGCAGATCGTCGACCTCTGGGTGGACGTCACCAACGCCGGCGGCGCGGTCGGCTTCGTCGCCCCGGTGGCCGCCGCGGACGTCCGGCCCACCGCCGAGGCCACCTTCGCCGACCTCACCGAGAGCCCGGACCGCCTGCTGGTCGGCTACGAGGGTGACCGGCTGGTCGGCATCCTGATCATCGGCGACAACCGGTTCCACCTGAAGACGCACTGGCGGGTGCTCAAGCGGGTGATGGTCCACCCGGACACGCAGGGCCGCGGGTACGGCGTCGCGCTGATGCGCGAGGCCGAGCGACTCGGCCGCGAGCTGGGCGTGGAGGCGTTGCAGGTCACCATCCGCGGCGGACTCGGGCTGGACTCGTTCTACGGGCGGCTCGGCTACCGGGAGGTGGGCCGGCTGCCCCGCGCGCTGCGGCTCGCGCCGGATGACGACCGGGACGAGGTCTTCATGTGGCTGGACCTGGCCGGGCCGGCTGCCTGACTAGCGGCCGAGCGGGAGGGCGAGGCCCGGCGGAAGGCCGGCGGTCAGGGGTGCCGGGCGCGGAGCAGGCCGGAGCCGATCGTGGTCAGCGAGCGCAGCTCCTCGGCGAGCTGCGGCCGGTCGCGCAGGGCGTCCTCCAGTCGGACCCGCCACAGGCCGGACTCCACCAGCGCGCGGTCACGGCCGCTCCGGCGTACGTGGTTTCGGGTCTCCCGGAGCGCGTCCTCCGTGGTCGGTCCGAGCAGGTCACTGATCTCCTGGCTGAGCCAGCCGAACAGGTCCTCGTCGTCCGCCGCGCCGACGATCAACCGGGCCGTGTCCCACGCGACGCGTGAATGGTGGATCACCTGCATCTCGACTCCTCTGTCGACGTGACCACTGCGGCCATCATCGACCGCAGCGGGACCGGCGACAAGACCCGCCGGGGCCGGTCAGGCCTCGACGACGACCGGATCGCCGACGTGCACGGCACCCGGCCCTTCGGGGACCATGTGCAGCCCGAAGAGAAGCTTCTGTCCGATGGTGCGGTGCCGGGCGAGGGCGCGCAGCGGCTCCTTGCCGCGTACGCCGGTCTCCTGGTCGGTGGTGGTGACCACGCAGCGGTCGCACGGCCCGGCGGCGCGGAGGACGGCCGTCCCGATCCGGAGCCGGCGGCCGGCCCACGCATCCTCGGCCCAGGCCGGGGCGCCGTCGACCACCAGGTTGGGGCGGAACCGCGCCATCGGCACCGGCGGCTCACCGGCGTCGGCGAGCCAGCCGTTGAGCGCGTCGAGGGAGGCGCTGCTGGCCAGCAGCAGCGGGTACGCGTCGGCGAAGCTGACCTGGTCGCCGGTGTCGTGGTCGCGGTCGTCTGCCGGGATGTGCCGGATGGGTCGGGCGAGCCAGACCAGGCGCACCGGCCGGCCGAGCAGGGTGCCGAGCCAGTCGTTGGCGGGCGGGCCGGCGGGGAGTGCGGGGACGGTCAGCTGCCGGGTGCGGAAGGTGCGTACCGGCACCGGTTCGCCGCCGGCCGGCTCGGGCACGACCAGATCCGGGTGGCCGGCGGCGCGCAGCAGCAGGCCGCCGTCGCGCACCTCGGCGTGCAGGGTGACCAGCTCGGCGGCCTCCCGCTGGGTGACGCCGACGCCGTGCTCGTCGATCACCATCCAACGCCGGTCGCCGGCCAGGCCCCACGGTTCCACCCGGGCGCCGTCGTGGTCGAGCCGGTGGCAGCCCTTGACCGGGTACGTGTGGATGGCGGCGAGCCTCACCAGGCCACCCCGATGCCGTCGCCCGGGTACCAGTGCCGGGCCGGGGTCTCCCGGTAGGCGAGGAACCGCCGGCCGGTGCGTTCGGCGTGCTCGGCGAGGACGTTGGTGGCGGTGACGTTGTCGGTGAGCAGCATCGCGTTCGGGGCGAGCTTCGGCTGCACCGCCTCGAACTCGCTCCGCTCGTGCACCCGGCTGTGGTCGCTGTCGTGCAGGAAGAGGTCGACGGGGCGGTCGAGCGCGCCGATCGAGGCGACGGAGTCGCCGATCACCAGGTCCACCACGTTGGCCCAGGGCGTCGCACGGGCCAGGTAACCGGCCTCGGGGTTGATGTCCAGCGAGGTGACCCGGCCGGGGTGCCCCTCGGCGGCGTTGCGCAGCAGCGCGGCGGCCAGCACACAGCTGCCCAACCCCTTGTCCACGCCGGTTTCGACCACGTGGACGGGCTTGCGGGCGCGGACGATGGCATACCAGCCGATCCGGCGGGCGTACCGGACGTGCTTGTCGGCCAGGCCCCGCCGGGACGCGGCGGCGGTGGACCGCTCGATGTGCCCGCGCAGCTCCTCGTCGGTCTCGATCTCGTTGAAGTACGACCGGACCTGCTTGACCGGCACGTCGCAGACGACGCTGACGAACCAGGCGAGGTGCTGCCGACTCAGCTTCGTCAGCTCGTACGTGTAGTTGTGGTGCTCACGTGAGGTGACCAGCCAGCGGGCGGAGGTGCGCAGCACCTTGGCGTCGTGCCGGGCGACCCGGGCCAGCCGCTTCGGGAAGGCGGCGACCGGGGCCAACGGGGTGCGGGCGATGACCCGCCGGAGCTTCGTTGCGTCCACGGGAGGGTTCTATCAGGCGGAGGGGGTCGCTGACGATGAAAAGTTCTTCGGCACCCGGCCGTCCGGCGGAGCGGGTACGCGGGCGGCGGACCCGCTCAGTAGCATCGCGGCATGTCGTATCGCGGTCAGTACGCCGATCCTCAGCCATTTCACCATCCTCTGGACGAGATCGACGGTCCGTCCCAGATGGAACCGGGTAGGCAGCAACGCCCCCGGCGCCGGTGGAAGAAGATCGTCCTGATCACCGCGTTGGTGGTGGCGCTGCTCGGGGGCGGCGGCCTGATCGCCGGGGGGATCTATCTGAAGTCCGTCGAGTCCGGCATCGACCGGGTCGACGCCTTCGCCGGCGTGCCCGAGGAGGGGCGCCCGGCGGCCGGAGCTCAGGGCGCACAGAACATCCTGATGCTGGGCAGCGACTCCCGGGACCCGGAGAAGACCTCGGGGTCGCGGACGGACACGATCATCGTGGCCCACCTTCCCGCCGACCGGAAGAGTGCTCAGCTGATCTCGATCCCCCGGGACACCTGGGTGTCGGTGCCGCGATCGGCGGACGGTCAGCACGGCGGGCGGGACGCGAAGATCAATGCTGCCTTCGCCTGGGGCGGCGTCCCGCTCATGGTGCAGACGGTGGAGAAGTTCACGGGGGTCCGGATCGACCACGTGGCGATGATCGACTTCGCCGGCTTCAAGGACATCATCGACGCCCTCGGCGGCGTGGAGGTCGACGTGGAGAAGTCGTTCACCTCGATCCACCCGCCGTACCGTGCCTTCACGGCCGGGCCGCAGCAGCTCGATGGCGAGGCCGCGCTGGACTACTCCCGCCAGCGCAAGCAGTTCGCGGACGGGGACTTCGCCCGGATCCGGCACCAGCAGCAGGTGATCAAGGCGATCCTGGACAAGGCCGCCTCCGGCGGCATCCTCACCAACCCGGCGAAGCTGAACTCCTTCGTCAAGGCGACGTCGAACTCGGTGTCGGTGGACGAGAACATGTCGTTGCTGGACATGGCGAACCAGATGCGCGGGGTACGCGGCAGCAACCTGTCCTTCCTCACCAGCCCGACGAAGGGCACCGGCCGGCGGGGCAGCGAGAGCGTCGTGCTGGCCGACCCCGAGCGGGTCGATGCCTGCTACGACGCGGTACGCCGGGACGCGGTCGAGGAGATCAAGCAGTACGCCCGAAAGTGAGTCAGCCGGCGGGCCGGTGACGTGACAGGGCGGCGGGGTCGAGTGACCCTGCCGCCCTTGTGTCGTCAGTAGGCGCCGCGCCGCGCCAGCACCACGCTCACGGTCCGCCACAGAATCCCGAGGTCGTAGGCCAGGGACCAGTTGTCCACGTAGTGCAGGTCCAGGCGGACCGCGTCGTCCCAGGTCAGGTCCGACCGGCCGGAGATCTGCCACAGCCCGGTGATGCCGGGCCGAACCAGCAGCCGTCGCCGCACGTCGCCCTGGTAGTCGTCGTCCTCGGTCGGCAGGGGCCGCGGCCCGACCAGGGACATCTGTCCCATGAGCACGTTGATGAGCTGGGGCAGTTCGTCCAGCGACAGCGCGCGCAGGTGCTTGCCGATCGGGGTGACCCGAGGATCATCCTTGATCTTGAAGAGCAGCCCGTCGCTCTCGTTCTGCTCCTTCAGCGCCTCCAGCCGCTGTTCCGCGTCGGTGTACATGGTGCGGAACTTCCACACCTTGAACGCCTTGCCCTTGTGCCCGATCCGGGTCTGCCGGAACATCACAGGCCCGGGGTCGGTCGACTTGATGGCCAGGGCGATGCCGAGCAGCACCGGACTGAGCAGGACGAGGCCGAACAGCGCGGTGGTCCGGTCGAGCGCCGACTTCGCCACCAGTGACAGGCCCGACAGGGTCGGCTCTTCCACGTTCAGCAGGGGCAGCCCTTCGACCGGGCGGACGTGGATCCGCGGGCCGGTGACGTCAGTTACCTGCGGCACCACCACCAGGTCCAGCCCGGTTCCCTCGATCTGCCAGGCCAGCTTCCGCAGCTCGTACGACTCCAGGCTGGCCGGGCCGCAGACGGCGATGGTGTCCGCACCGATCTCCTTCACCAGCGGCACCAGGTCCCAGCCGACGTAGACCGGCACGGGGGCGTTCACCACCTCGCCGGGGCGCGGGTGGCGCGGCAGGTGGATGGCGATCGGGTGCAGCCCGGCGGCCGGGTTGCGGGTGGCCACGTCGTACAGGGCGAGCGCGTCGGAGAGCTTCCCGACGAGGAGGATCTTCTGCGACGCCTGCGGTCCGCGGCGGCGGAGGTGATGCAGCACGGAGCGGGCCACGGACCGCCCCAACAGGGTGTAGACCAGGGCCGCCGAGACCACGAGCAGGACGGTCAGCCGGGACAGGTCCTTCTTGAAGCCGAGCGCCAGCAGGGACACGGTGGCGGCCATCGCGATGTCGGCCCGCACCACCCGCTTCAGCTCCTCGGTGCCGATGCCCAGCGCGCGGCGGTCGTACGCGCCGCAGGCGGCGAGCAGCAGCACCCAGCCGACCGGGATGCCGACGTTCGCCACCAGCACGAAGATGCCGTCCACGCCGCCGGCCGGGTCACGGAAGCCGGCGTCGGCCTCCGCCAGCAGGCTGACGGCCGTCCGGCTGGCCGCGAGGGCCGCGAGCAGGTCCAGCAGCAGCAGCCAGACGATGTACGGCCGATGCCAGGTCACCTGAGGCGTCGCCGGGCGGGCAAAGGCCGACCGCGCAAAGCCGTGGGACGGTGTGATCAAGCCGGCGTCGTGGTCCGCCACCGCTTGAGGCGGCACCCGCGACCCAGCCGAACGGGTATGCAGGGACACGATCTTCCTTCCTGCGTCAGCCCCCGTCGGGAGATCGCGACGTGCACCTTATGTGGTGGTCAGGTTCCTGGCCATTGCCAGTTCGGTGGATTGTGTGGTGACCCAGCCCGGTCAACCGGGCGGGGCCGACCGGTGCTCGCGCAGTTCGGCCACCAGCGCCCCGTGGGCCTGCTTCGGCCGCATGTCCTCGTCGAAGAGGCAGGCGTCGCCGTAGCCGGGGTAGCGCTGCGGAATCCAGCTGCCGGCGTCGGTGAAGCCCCAGACGGTGAACGACTCGCAGGTGGGGACGGCGAGGCAGGCGGCCAGCACACGCTGGTACAGCAACGCCTGGCTGGCCAGCTTCTCCGGGGTCACCGGCAGCTTCAGCCCGACGTCCAGCTCGGTGACAGCCAGCACGACGCCGAGGCCGGCGAAGCGGCGCAGGTTGCCCGTGATGTCGGCCGGGGCCTGGTCCAGGCGGAGGTGGCTCTGGAAGCCCACTCCCTGGATCGGAACGCCCTGGGCGCGCAGGTTACGGACCAGCCGCCACAGCGCGTCCGCCTTCCTGCTGCGGCCCTCCGCGCCGTACTCGTTGATGAACAGCCGCGCATCCGGGTCGGCCTCGCGTGCCCAGCGGAACGCGTCGGCGATGTACCCGGGGCCGAGCTTGCGCAGCCAGATGGTGTCGCGCAACGAGCCGTCCTCGGCCAGCGCCTCGTTCACCACGTCCCAGGCCCAGACCCTGCCCCGGTACCGGGACGCCACGGTGGTGACGTGTTCGCGCAACACCGCGCGCACCTGCGACGGCGACCACGACTCCTGCACCCACGACGGGACGCCGCCGTACCACACCAGCGTGTGGCCGTACACCACCTGTCCGTTGGCCTGGGCGAACTCGACCAGCCGGTCGGCGCCGCTCCAGTCGTAGCGGCCCGGCGCGGGCTCCAGCACCGACCATTTCATGGCGTTCTCGGGGGTGACCGAGGTGAAATCCGAGGCCAGGGTGGCCCGGTACCGCTCGTCCTCGGCCAGCAGGCGGCCGTCGACGGCCGTGCCGATCCGGACGTTCGGCGGTGCGAGGCCGCGTAGGGTGGGCCGCTCCGGGGCCGGGGGCGCCTGCCACGTGGCGGCGTTCACGTGCGGATCCCCGCCGGCGGCAGGGTGGCGTTGGACGCAGGACACCGCGACACCGAGCAGGAGCGCCGCAGCCACCGCAAGCGCTGTCCAGCGGCGGGCCCGACGGGCCTGGCCGGCCGGAGACGGCCCGGCTGCCGGAACCGCGGACGACCACGCCTCCCGGCCGACGCTCTCGCTCGGCACGGTGGCGTGCAGCGTACCGCCGCGGGCGCTTTCGGCCATTACCATCCCCAGGTGATGCGGCGACTACGGCATGATGCGATTCATGCGGTCGGCGACCCATCCTAAGTGTCCTGCCGACCCGGGTCGGCGTCGGCGGGTGCCCCGGCACCCGGGGTGACCTCAGCGGCCGAGCGACGTGACCAGCGCCTTGCCGAGTTCGCTCAGGGCACGGAACGCCACCACCGCCAGCGCGAGGCCGGGGATCCGGGGCCGGCTGTAGGTGTTGATGAGCCTGTACCACACCGAGAGGCCGGCGAGCCGCTTGCGGCTGATGTTGTCGCCGTGCCGATGGAAGCGCACGACCGGGTACGCGAGGTGCATGAGTCGCACGTCACCCGCCAGCGCCCGCAACACCAGCTCGACGTCCACCTTGATGGGCGTGTTCTCGTCGTACCCGCCGAGGCGGACCAGCAGTTCCCGGTCGATCGACATGCCGGAGTGCTTGAACGGCAGGCGGGGCCGGGTGAGGACGGACCACAGCATCCGCCGCGGGGAGTCGTAGGCGGGCAGCCGGATGACCCGGCCCGTGCCGCCGACAAGCTCCTCGTAGTCGGTGTACACCCACTGCGCGCCCGTCCGGCTGAGGAACTCATGGATCCGGCTCAGGCCGTCCGGAGCGAGCTCGTCGTCGGAATCGAGGACGGTGATGTAGCGGCCCCGGGCGACCTTCAGCGCGGTGTTGCGGGCAGCGCTGATGCCGGACGGAGGCCGGCGCACGAGCCGGATGCGCTCGTCGGCGAGGAGGCCCGCCTCTGCCAGCCCTTCCTGGACCGGGACGGTGGAGCCGTCGTCGACGATGACGACCTCGAAGTCGCGGAACCCGCCGTCGAGGATGCTGCGGACCGACTTCACCAGCAGCGCGGGACGGTTGCGCACCGCGATACACACCGAGATGGTCGGCCGCGCGGGGCGTACCGCACCGCCGGCGTTGCCGACCAGCGGCCCCGGAACCAGCGGCGACCGGGCCTCGTACGACGGATGAGGGCCGACGGCGCTGCCCGGCGGCTCGATCGGAATGGTGGGTGGGAGGGCCATCATGGACGCTCGCCACCCGTCACGACCGGGCCCGGCGCTGTCCTGCCGTCCCGGGACACCCTGTCCGCTGCGTTCATGCTTCCGCCACCCCCGTGTGCGTCTGTCATCGCGACCTGGTACCAACCGGCTCACCGCCGATGACTCCGGCGTGATGCCTGACAGTCACGTACCGTCGCGTGGCTCCCGGATTCTAAGCATCCGAGAGCCACTGGGAGTACCGCCAAAAGTGCCGTTTTACGTGCGTGTCTGATCACTGCTCGCCGGGGACGCGCGGCCATCCCCTCGCCGGATCCACCGGGAGAGGGTTCAGGATCGGCCTCGCAGAGCGCGGGCCCGCCGGGCGAGCGCGAGGATCTCGTCGGTGTCCAGGATCCGGGTGTCGGCCTCCCGGACGTCGGACGGATCGCGGACGACCGGCAGCATGGCGGTGGGCGCGCTGTGGAGCGACGCCGCTTCCTCCCGCGACCGGCGCCACGCCCACCAGGCGAGGCCGAGGACGGTCCAGAGCAGGGCCGGGAACAGCGGATCCTCGAAGGCCGGGGAGAAGAGGGCCACCACCGCGGCGAAGACCATCGCTCCGATGGCCCACACGACCGTCGCCGACGGCGCCGGCGGTTGCCGGGTGCGCCGGCGGCCCCGTCGCGTCGCGCGCACGAGTGGCCGCACGACGAAGAAGAGCCAGACGACGAACGCGATCCCCCCGAGGACGCCGACCTCCATGACCAGGTGCAGCCAGAACGACTCGATCTGGACATCCTGGACGCCGTACCGGTTGAAGCCGTTCGGCCCGAACTTCGGGTTCCGGTGCCAGTCGGGATCGTGCTTCTCGGCGACGACCCCGCCGAACTGGCCGAGGCCGAAGCCGAGCAGCGGCTGCCGGGGCAGGATGTCGGCGGCCTGCTGGAGGTAGAGCACGCGGATCTCCCGTACCGGCGTCGCCGGCCGCTGCTCGCTGCCAGCGGGGTGGTGCCCGCCCGGGAGGGCGTTGCCCAGCCGCCGCTCCCACTCGGCACGGTGGTCCGGCTGGACCGCGATCTGCGCCGCGGTGCAGAGCACCACGATGAGGCAGACGGCGAGCACGCGGCGGGCGCTGCCCCGGACCAGGACGGCGATCAGCACCCCGGCCACCAGGACGCCCAGCAGCGACTCCAGGGACTGGGTGGCCGACAAGGCCAGGGCGACCACCGCGGCCACCGCCCACCAGCCCCGTCGGACCCGCTGCTGGACCGCCGCCCAGGCCATGAAGCCCAGGATGGTGAGACCGAGCAGGTGCCCGAGGTGGTTCGGGTGCGATTGCAGGCCCTGCGCCCGGCTCTGGTCGGCCCAGGTGAGGTCCGTCCAACCCAGGGCGCGATAGGCCGGCGGGCCGACCACCGCCTGAACCAGCGCGAGGAACAGGTTCAACCCGACCACCGCGGCCACCACCAGCAGCAGTCTGCGGATCATGGCAGGTCGCAGGTCGGCCGCGCGCAGGGCGTAGAAGACCAGGACGTCGCGGAAGTAGACGAAGACCGCCTGGCCCATCAGGCTCGGTGCGGAGTCGTTGACGACGCCGGCGAGGACCATGACCAGGCCGAGCACGAGCAGAGCCAGATCGGCGGCGGTGCGGAACCGCTTCCACAGCCGGTCAATCGCCACCTTCAGCATGGTGAGCGCGGCCAGACCCAGGTAGAGCAGATTCGTGAGCTGCTTGGGCCACTGGGCCGTGTTGTCGAGTTCGGCGAGAGGGTCGTCGCTGGTGGGGCCGGTCAGATCCTGGGCCCACGTCTCGAAGAGCACATGTACCAGCAGGATCCCGACGACCGTCACGATCGCGGCGGAGAGCAGGTGCGACAGCGGTCGCGGCAGCTCGACCGCGGAACGGCTGCCGGCGGAGGAGGCGGCGGTGCTCATGTGCGCTGCCGCAGCAGCCCCGCGACGAGCAGCGCGAGCACGACCAGCAGCGCGGTGCCGGCACCGGCGAGCAACCACCGAGCCCAGCCCGGCACGCCGGCCGGATCCGCCTCCAGCTGCTGCCGGTTGGCGGCGTTCTGCCGGTACGCCTCGGCCAGCCGGTTGTCCGGCGACCGTTCGACGACAGCGGCAAGGTCGTCGACGGCGACGCCGAAGCGGCCGGTGAAGTAGGCGTCGAGCCCGCTCCGGTAGAGCTGGTCCGGCTCGCCGAGGGCGGGGCGCACCTCGCCCTCGGCCAGCAGCTCGTCGAACGCCGATGCCGGCAGTACCACCCGGGTTGCCCGGTCCGGGCTGGCCAGGTCCTGATCGATCATGCCCACGACGCGTCCGGACGGGTCGATCGCCACGCCCCCCTGCGAGGTGGCGCCGAGGTCGTCACCCATCCGCCACATCGTCAGGTCGCCCCGCCGAGTGGTGCCGGCGACCCTCGCCACCGTGGCCCGGGGACGGTAGGTGGCAGCGCGAAGGTCGGTGTCGCTGGTGGCGAAGCCGACCACCAGCAGGGTCCCGCTCTCCGTCGCCGCCGCCTTCGGCGCGTACTCCACCGTCGGCAGGTTGCCCCTGGCCAGCTTGACCAGCGCGAGGTTGCCGCTGTCGACGGCCTGTCCCTTGACCAGTTGGACGGGGATCGCCGGCCCGTCCTTGGTGTTTCCCTTGGCCTCGTTCAGCTGGGCGTAGATCCTGACGCCCGGCGCGCTGCCCGGCTCGATCCCGGTGAAAACGGTCTTCCCCAGGTTGGTGGCGATGTAGGTGGTCACCTGCGCCGCGGCGAGCTTGCCCTCGCGGACCATCGTCCTCGCCATGGCGTCGAGGGCGCTCCGCCGCATGGCCCCCTCCCCCGGCTGCACGCACGAGCTGCTGGTGAGGGCGTGGCCGTCCGCGTTCACCACGAAACCGGTGCACCGGCGGTTGAAGAACAGCGGAGTGGGACGCAGCGGTGCGTTGCTGGCACGGTCTCGCAGGACGCCGGAGACGATCGCCTCGATGAAGACCAGCGAGGGTCCGGCGACGGCGAGCGCCCGCTCCTGCGGACTGGACGGCGGGAACTGTGCCCATGGGCGTAGCCCCGGGTCGGCCGGGGGGTCAGCCGGGAAGGCGTCGACCACCCCGGGGGACCGGGGGTCGTCGCCACCGGACGTGACGACCTGGACGCCACCGACGGCCGCGACCAGCCCGAGGACCAGCGCGGCGACCGCCAGCCACGGCGTCGCGCCGCGTCGGGCGGCCCCGCTGCCGG
>JBARAE010000289.1:0-3276 GCA_049791715.1 Micromonospora sp. | reverse complement strand
GGCACGGCCGCCGTCGCCCTGGTGGCGGTACCGGCCGCGCCGGGCCGCCCGTGGCAGGGGCCGGTCGCCGTCGTCGCCGCCCTCGCCATCGCGGTCGGCCTGCTCCGCCATGTGGTACGCCGTTTCGGCGGGATCACCGGCGACGTGCTCGGGGCCACCGTGGAGATCGTCACCACGCTGGTCTACCTGGGACTGGTGCTGTCCGGCTGAGCGCGGGCCACCGATCCGGGTAGCGTCTTTCAGCGACAGCACCGGCGCGGTCGATGGGGGACGACATGCTCATCACGGACGACTTCCTGCCCGTACCGGTGCCGGAGTCGCTGGACGCGACCTACCTGGTACCCGTGACGGGGCTGCCGAAGGTCAGCCCGAAGACGGCCGTGGCGGCGCTCGCCGGGCGGCTCGCCGAGCCGGTGCACGGGCTGGCGAAGCAGATGCTCGACAGCCCGCTGATGACCGTGGACACCCGGCTGATCAGCGAGTTCCCGGAGCTGCCGCCCGACCTGCTGACCGCGTTCGGCGCCACCGAACCGCAGCTGGCCCGGCTCGCCGCCGCCACCCACCTGGTGGTGGTGCAGGCGGAGTACCGGCCGGGCTGGCCGCCGGCGCACGAGTGGGGGGCCCGGGCGGTCGCCGCGGCGCTGGCCGAGACGGTCAACGGTGACGTGGTGGACGTCTTCGGACTGCAGTTCCTCGACCCGGCGACCGCGCTGCGCTCCCTCCCTGACGAGGAGGGCCGGATCCGGCTGGTCGACTGGGTGCTGGTGCCGTACTCGTCGGACGCCGACGGGCTCTGGTTCACCACCAAGGGCCTGCGCCGGTTCGGGCTGCTGGAGCTGCAGACCCAGGGGGTGCCGGACCACCTCACGCGGGCCTGGGGCGCGGTGATGACCGGTGCCGCGCGGCGGCTGCTGCGGGAGTGGACCGAAGGGCTGGCGGGCGAGGAGGTGCCCGCGTTCGTGCAGCTGCCGGTGCTGGCCACGGTGACCGGGCACGACATCGCGGTGGCGTACGGCAACCCGGAGCAGCACGGGGCGACGGCGCCGGTGCTGCTCCGCCTGGAGCTCGACCCGGCCACCGACCCGGACGCCGACTCCTTCCTGAGCCTCAAGCCGCCGCCCGGCCATCCGGGGCCGCCCGGGCGCTACTTCGCCGCCGCCTGCGCCACCCTCTTCGCCGGCATCCAGCCGGACGTCCGGTACGCCCGGCCGGGTGACGCGATGAGCAAGGCGATCGCCACCGCCCGGGCCGGACTGGGCGACATCCGGGCCCGGTTCCTGTCCGGGAAGCTTCCCGCCGAGACGCAGCTCGTGGTCAAGTACGGCTTGCCCGGCGACGAGGGCCCCGAGTTCGTCTGGGCCGGGGTGACGTCGTGGGATACCCCGGAGCGGATCGTCGGCGCGAGCGCCAGCGACGCGGCCACCGACCCGACGGTCCGGATCGGCGCCCCGGTGGTCGTGGAGGCCGCCGACGTCGTCGACTGGGCGCTGCTCGACGGCACCGGCGTCATCGAGGGCGGCTGGACCCAGGCCGTCCTGGACGCCGGCGAACGCCCCACCGCGGACTGACCCGCGTCTTCGCGGTGATCATGGAGTTGACAGCGATGTGGATCTCTTCTGCCGCCGCCACCTCCATGATCACCGCGGTCAGGGCGCCGGCGGTTACTTGACCGAGGGGGTGACGAAGGGGGGGCGGGTTACGCGCATCTGGGCTCGGCGGCCGCGGATGTCGACCTCGACGACGTCACCGTCGGCGACCTTCGGGTCGGTGTCGAGCAGGGCGAGGGCGATGCCCTGCTTCTTCGTCGGGCTGAAGGTGCCGCTGGTGATCGTGCCGATCCGGCTCTCCCCCGCGTACACCGCCATGCCGGGGCGCGGGATCGCCCGGTCGACCGCCTCCAGGCCGCGCAGCGTGCGCCGGGGGCCGGCGGCCTTCTCGGCGAGCAGCGCCTCGCGGCCCCAGAACGCGGGCTTGTCCCAGCCCACCGCCCACCCGGAGCGGCCCTGCACCGGGGTGATCTCCAGCGACAGGTCCTGCCCGTGCAGCGGGTAGCCCATCTCGGTGCGCAGCGTGTCCCGGGCGGCCAGGCCGCAGGCCCGCAGCTCGTACGCCTCACCGGCGGCGAAGAGCGCGTCCCACACGGCGACCGCGTCCTCGGCCGGTACGACCAGCTCGTAGCCCAGCTCGCCGGTGTATCCGGTCCGGCAGACCGTCAGCTCCACCCCGTCGAGCGTGGCGGTGGAGAAGCTCATGTACCCGTGCTCGGTGGGCAGGCCCAGCGCGCCGAGCAGCTCGGCGGAGCGGGGACCCTGCACGGCCAGCACCGCGTACGCCTCGTGCTCGTCGCTGACCTGCACCCCGGCCGGCGCGGCGGCGCGCAGCCGGCGGACCACCTCGGCGGTGTTGGCCGCGTTCGGGATGAGGAAGACGTGGTCGTCGGCCTGCAGGTAGGCGATGATGTCGTCCACCACGCCGCCGGTCGCCTCGTCGCAGCAGAGCGTGTACTGCGCCTTGCCGGGCGCGATCCGGCGCAGGTCGTTGGTGAGGCAGGCGTTGACGAAGTCGGCGGCGCCCGGCCCGGTGACGCGGGCCTTGCCGAGGTGCGAGACGTCGAAGACGCCGACCCCGGTACGGACCGCCGTGTGCTCCTTGAGGACGCCGCCACCGGCATACTCCAGCGGCATCTCCCAGCCCCCGAAGGGGGCGAACTTCGCGCCGAGAGCGGTGTGCCGCTCGTGCAGCGGGGAACGACGGAGCCGGGTCTCGGCGGCGTCGGTGGTCACCTCGGTCATGGGTGGCAACTTACCGGGACCTGAACGTCTGGTTAGCATCGGCGGGACCCGTCAATCCGATCGACGGGACGCACCCGACGTCCGGCGGGTAGGTTGCCGCCGGAGACCTTCATCGCCGGTACGCGACGACGCGACCGGCCCGGCCCGCCCGGAGTAGCTTCAGTGACATCACCTCGCACCACCCTGAACCTGGTCGACACCGACCCTGCCGAACTCACCGTCGACGCGATCGTGATCGGCGTCCACAGCCAGCCCGGAGAGCAGGACGGCGCCGGCAGCCTGCTGCTCGCCAGCGGCGCGGAGAGCATCGCCGCCGCGTTCGACGGCAAGCTGACCGAGACGCTGGCGCTGCTCGGCGCGACCGGCGGCCCCGGCGAGGTGATCAAGCTGGCCGCGCTGGGCACGGTCACCGCCCCCGTCGTCACCGCCGTCGGGCTCGGCCCGGAGCCGACCGGTGCCGCCCCGGCCCCGGAGACCCTGCGCC
>JBARAE010000288.1:0-2664 GCA_049791715.1 Micromonospora sp. | reverse complement strand
GGACCGGGGCGGGCGGCGGCGAGCGCAAGCCCAGCGGCCACACCCCGCTGGCCACCGCGCTGGTGGTGGCCGGCTACGCGGGCCTGGTCGTCGGGCTGCTGCTCAACAGCCTGACCCGCAAGGCCGCGCCGGAGCCGCTGGGGCTGCCCGCCCCGGCGCTGGTGGCATACCTGGCCGGGGCGGGAGTGCTGCGGCTGCTCAGGTCTGGGTGGGGAAGCCGAGGTTGACCCCGCCGTGGCGCGGGTCCAACCAGCGGCTCGTGACCACCTTGCCCCGGGTGAAGAAGGCGACCCCGTCGGCGCCGTGCGCGTGCAGGTCGCCGAAGAGCGACGCCTTCCAGCCGCCGAAGGAGTAGTACGCCATCGGCACCGGGATCGGCACGTTCACGCCGATCATGCCGACCTCCACCTCGTGCTGGTAGCGCCGGGCCGCACCGCCGTCGTTGGTGAAGATCGCCGTGCCGTTGCCGTACTCGTTGGCGTTGACCAGCTCCACCGCCTCGTCGTACGAGCCGACCCGGACGACGCTGAGCACCGGGCCGAAGATCTCGTCGGTGTAGATCGACATCTGCGGGGTGACATGGTCGAAGAGGGTCGGCCCGAGCCAGAAGCCGTCCGCCTCCCCGTCCGGCGTGACGTCCCGGCCGTCCACCACCGGCACCGCGCCGGCCCCGATCCCCGACTCCACGTACGAGCGGACCTTCGCCGCGTGCGCGGCGGTGACCAGCGGACCCATGTCGCAGCCGCGCCGGCCGTCACCGGTGCGCAGCCGGGCCATCCGCTCGGCGATCTTCCCGACCAGGGCGTCGGCGACCGGCTCGACCGCGACCAGCACGGAGATCGCCATGCAGCGCTCCCCCGCCGAGCCGAAGCCGGCGTTCACCGCCGCGTCCGCGGCCAGGTCCAGGTCGGCGTCCGGAAGAACCACCATGTGGTTCTTGGCACCGCCGAGGGCCTGCACCCGCTTGCCGGCCATCGAGCCGCGCTGGTGCACATACCGGGCGACCGGGGTGGAGCCGACGAACGAGACCCCCTTCACGCCCGGGTGGTCGAGCAGGGCGTCGACCGCCTCCTTGTCGCCGTTGACCACGTTGAGCACGCCGTCCGGCAGGCCCGCCTCGGCGAACCACTCGGCGAGCAGCAGCGCCGCGCTCGGGTCCTTCTCGGACGGCTTGAGCACCACCGCATTGCCACAGGCGACGGCCACCGGCACGAACCAGAGCGGCACCATCACCGGGAAGTTGAACGGCGAGATCACCGCCACCACGCCCAGCGGCTGCCGCAGGCTGTACGAGTCGACCTCGGTGGAGACGTTCTCGCTGAAGCCGCCGCGCAGCGCGGACGGGATGCCGCAGGCGTACTCGATCACCTCCAGGCCGCGCTGCACCTCGCCGGCGGCGTCCGCGAGCACCTTGCCGTGCTCGGCGGTGATCACCGCGGCGAGCTGCTCCCGCCGGGAGCTGACCAGCTCGCGGAAGGCGAAGAGCACCGCCGTCCGCTTGGAGAGGGACGCGTCGCGCCAGGCCCGCGCGGCCCGCTCCGCGGCCTCCACGGCGCCCGCGACGTCCGCGGCCGAGGCCAGCTCGACCTCCCCGGTACGCCGGCCGGTGGCCGGGTTGAAGACGTCCGCCCGCCGCTCCGAGCTGCCACTGACCCGCTTGCCGTCGATGAAATGCCCGATAATCGCGCTCACGCTGCCACCTCCGCCGAGGACCGGATCGCGTCGACCAGGATGGCCAGCCCCTCCCGGGCCTCGTCCTCGGTCAGGGTAAGCGGCGGGCCCATCCGCAGCACGTTGCCGTAGAGGCCGCCCTTGCCGGCGAGCAGGCCACCGGCCTTGCAGGCCTCGAAGACCCGGGCGGTCATCGCCGGGTCCGGCTCGGTGGTGCCCGGGCGGACGAACTCGACGCCGAGCATGAGCCCCTTGCCGCGGATCTCCGCCACCACGGGGAGGTCGCCGACCTCGGCGCGCAGGCCGTCGGAGAGGATCGCGCCGACCCGGGCCGCGTTGGCCTGCAGGTCGTGGTCGAGCAGGTAGTCGAGGACCGCGTTGCCGGCGGCCGTGGAGATCGGGTTGCCGCCGAAGGTGGAGAAGCTGATCGCCGGCACCGACTCCAGCACGTCGGCCCGGCCGACCACGCCGGCCAGGGCGAAGCCGTTGCCGATGCCCTTGGCGAAGGTGAGCAGGTCCGGCGTGACGCCCTGCGCCTGGTAGCCCCAGAAGTGCTCCCCGGTACGCCCCCAGCCGGTCTGCACCTCGTCGGAGATGAACAGGATGCCGGACTCGTCGAGCACCTTCTTCCAGGCCGCGAAGAGCCCGTCGGGGGCGTGCACGAAACCACCGACGCCCTGGATCGGCTCGGCGATCAAACAGGCCACGTCCCCGGCGGTCTGCGTGGCGAGCACCTCCCGCAGGTCCTCCACCGCCGCGTCGACCTGCTCGTCGGCGCCGAGCCGGGCCAGCAGGCCGCGGACCCGCTCGCCGGAGTGCAGCCAGGCCACCTGGAGCGGGTTCAGCGCGCTCGCCGACCAGCTCCGGTTGCCGGTGACACCCATCGCCGCGTACGACCGGCCGTGGTAACTGTTGCGCACGGCGAGGATCTGGTGCGAGCGGCGGTAGTTCGTGGCGACCAGCAGCGCCGCCTCGTTCGCCTCGGTGCCGGAG
>JBARAE010000287.1:0-3559 GCA_049791715.1 Micromonospora sp. | reverse complement strand
GGCGTACGCGGCGCGGGCGGCCGGCGTCCCGTGCACCGTGGTGGTGCCGGAGGGGGCGCCGCAGGTCAAGGTCGACCGGATCCGGGCCCTGGGCGCCGAGGTGCTGCTCGTCCCGCCAGCCCGCAGGCTCGCCGAGGCGGAGCGGGTCGCCGCCGACAGCGGCGCCGCGCTGGTGCCGCCCTTCGACGACCGGCGGATCATCGCCGGGCAGGGCACCATCGGGCTGGAGATCGTCGCCGACCGGCCGGACGTGGACGTGGTGCTGGTGCCGGTGGGTGGCGGCGGGCTCTCCTCCGGCCTGGCCACGGCGGTGAAGGCGCTCCGCCCGTCCACGGCCGTCATCGGGGTGGAGCCGGCGCTCGCCGCGGACGCGCGGGACTCCCTCGCCGCCGGGGAGGTGGTGGTCTGGGACGTCGAGCGGACGTATCGCAGCAGCGCCGACGGGCTGCGCACCAGCCTGTCCGCGCTGACCCTGGCCCACCTGGGGGAACGCCTCGACGGCATCGTGACGGTCACCGAGGAGGAGATCGGCGGGGCGATGGGCCGGCTGGTGCGGGAGGCCCGGCTGGTGGTCGAGCCGAGCGGCGCGGTGGCCGTCGCCGCGCGCCTCTTCCACCGCGACGAGCTGCCGGCGGGG
The DNA here is from genome assembly GCA_049791715.1 of Micromonospora sp. Taxonomy (GTDB): domain Bacteria; phylum Actinomycetota; class Actinomycetes; order Mycobacteriales; family Micromonosporaceae; genus Micromonospora. Next base: position 2,922 of record JBARAE010000287.1, on the reverse strand, counting down.
CCCACGGTCGCGGTGGTCACCGGGGGCAACGTCGACCCGGCGGTGCTCGCCCGGGTGCTGGGCTGAGCGGTAAGGAAGGGGCTCCTGCTGTACCGCAGGCGTTAACAAGGGGCCCCTCCTTCCAGGTCAGGCCCGCTGGAGGCGGTCCAGGATCCAGGCGGTGATGAACGCCTCCTCGCGCCAGGCGTCGTACCGGCCGCTGGGGCCGCCGTGTCCGGCGCCCATCTCGGTCTTGAGCAGGTAGTCGCCCTGCGGGGCGACCGCGCGCAGCCGGGCGATCCACTTCGCCGGCTCGTGGTAGAGCACCCGGGTGTCGTTCAGGCTCGTCACCGCGAGAATGGCCGGGTAGTCGACGGGCGCCACGTTCTCGTACGGCGTGTACGACCTCATGTACGCGTACACGTCGGGGTCGTCGAGCGGGTTGCCCCACTCCTCCCATTCGGTGACGGTCAGCGGCAGCGACGGGTCGAGGATGGAGGTGAGCGCGTCCACGAAGGGCACCTGCGCGACGATGCCGGCGAAAGCGTCCGGGGCCAGGTTGGCCACCGCGCCCATCAGCAGCCCGCCGGCCGACGCGCCCCGGGCGACGAGCCGGTCGCTGGCCGTCCAGCCGGCCTTGACCAGGTGGCGGGCGCAGGCGACGAAGTCGGTGAAGGTGTTCTTCTTGGCCAGCAGCTTGCCCTGGTCGTACCAGCGCCGGCCCAGTTCACCGCCGCCGCGGATGTGGGCGACGGCGAAGATGACGCCCCGGTCCAGCAGGGAGAGCCGCGGGATGGAGAACCACGGGTCCATGCTCGCCTCGTACGAGCCGTAGCCGTAGATGACGCAGGGGGCGGAGCCGTCCCGCGGGGTGTCCTTCCGGCACACCAGGGAGATCGGCACCCGGGTGCCGTCGTCGGCGAGTGCCCAGTCCCGGTGCTGCTCGTAGTCGGCCGGGTCGTACGGCCGCCCGTCCGGCCCGGGGCGGACCGGCTTCTGCTTGCGCAGCACCATCTGGCGGGTGACCAGGTCGTAGTCGTAGACCGAGTCGGGGGTGACCAGGGAGGTGTAGCGCAGCCGTACCTCCCGGGTGCGGTACTCCGGGTTGGCGTCCAGCCCGACGCTGTAGATGGGCTCGGGGAAGTCGATGTCGAACGCGTCGCCGCCGCCGACCGGGAGCACCCGCAGACCGGTCAGCCCGTTGCTGCGCAGCGAGACGACCAGGTGGTTCTCGAACGCGTCGACGGACTCCAGCCGGGTGCCGGGGGAGTGCTCGATCAACGGCGTCCAGTCCCCGGGGGCGTCGGCCGAGGTGAAGGCGAGCGCGAAGTCCTCGGCGCCGTCGTTGTGCAGGATCAGGAACCGGTGCCCGTGGTGCTCCACCGAGTACTCGACGCCCTGGCGGCGGGGGGCGATGATCGCCGGTTCGCCGGTCGGGTTGGCCGCCGGGATCACCCGTACCTCGCTGGTGATCTTGCTGTGGATGTCGATGGCGACGAACCGCTCGGAGCGGGTCAGCTCGACGCCCACCCAGAACCGCTCGTCGTCCTCCTGGTGGACCACCACGTCCGCGCTCGACGGGGTGCCCACGGCGTGCCGCCACACCCGGTTCGGTCGCCAGGCCTCGTCGACGGTGACGTAGAAGAGCGTGGAGGCGTCGGTCGACCAGGCGGTGCCGTAGAAGGTGTCCGGGATTTCGTCGGCGAGCACCTCACCGGTCTGCAGGTCCTTGACCCGGAGGGTGAACCGCTCGTCCCCGTCGAAGTCGGTGGAGTACGCCAGCCAGCGTCCGTCGGGGCTGACGTCGAAGGCGCCCAGGGCGAAGAAGTCGTGCCCCTCCGCGAGCAGGTTGCCGTCGAGCAGCACCTCCTCACCGTCCAAGGGAGCGCCGTCGGCACTGACCGGGGGTGCGGTCTCGCCGTCGCGCACGGCCCGGCGGCAGTGCACGCCGTACTGCTGCCCCTCGACGGTGCGGGTGTAGTACCAGTACCCGTCCTTGCGGGTGGGCACCGACAGGTCGGTCTCCTGGGTGCGCCGGCGGGTCTCCTCGAACAGTTGCGCGCGCAGCCCTTCCAGGTGCGCGGTCCGCGCCTCGGTGTACGCGTTCTCCGCGGTCAGGTGGGCGATCGTCTCCGGGTCGTCCTTGGCGGCGAGCCAGGCGTACTCGTCGATGACGGTGTCGCCGTGGTGGATGCGCTCGCTGGGGACGCGCTTGGCGACGGGCGCGGGAGTCTCGGTGGTCACGGCGTCACGTTACCGGCCCGGCACCTGCCGCCGCGGGGTACGCGGCAGCCCGTCTCGTCGAAGCTGCCGCCAGGGCTTTCGAACATGTGTACGATGACCGGCATGGCGGCAGCAGCGAGTTCGACCCACCGGCCCGGAGCCCTCGACATCACCCGGCGACTCGCGGAGATCTGCGGCCCGCCGTTCGCCCGCTTCGCCGGCCCGGCCGACGAGGTCGCCGGTCGCACCGCCCGCTGGGTGGCGGTGCCGGGGGGCCCGCACGCCGCCGCGGAGGTGTTGCGGCTGGCGGCCGCACACGATCTGACCGTCGTGCCGCGCGGCGCCGGCACCAAGATCGACTGGGGTGCCGCCCCGGCGCAGGTCGACATCATGCTGGACACGGGCCGGCTCGCCGGCGTCTGGCACGAGCCGCAGGCGGCGCCGGTGGCCGAGATCGGGGCCGGCACTCCGCTGCGGGCGGTGCAGGCCACCCTGGAACGCACCGGCCAGCGGCTCCCGGTGGACGCGCCCTCGCCCGGGGCGACCGTCGGAGGCGTGCTCGCCGCCGACGAGGCCGGCCCGTTGCGGCACCGGCACGGCAGCCCGTGCGCGCAACTGATCGGCGTGCGCTATCTCGACGCCGAGGGTGAGCTGGTCAGCCTGGGGGAGGCCGGCACGACGCTGCTCGGCCGCGCCGGGCCGGCGGGCGCCGGCACCGGC
>JBARAE010000286.1:0-2333 GCA_049791715.1 Micromonospora sp. | reverse complement strand
GCGCTGAACGCGAACGGGCCGGCCAGCGGCGGCAGCCCCCAGCGGCTGGTGGTCCGGTCGGCGAGCGCCGCGAAGTTGGGCGCCGCCACCGCGCCGATGGTGGTGGCCCAGACGATCAGCGAGAGCTGACGGCCCCGGCGAGCCGGCTCGGCCAGGTCCACGGCCGTGTACCGGGCCTGGAGGTTGGCCGCCGTGCCACCGCCGAAGAGCAGCATGCCGAGGAAGAGCAGCGGTACCCAGCCGGTGACCGCGGCGAGCACCACCAGCACACCCCCGAGCGCCCCGGCCAGGTACGCCACCACCAGCCCCGGCCGGCGGCCGTACCCGGTCATGATCCGGGTGACCGGTACGGCGAGCAGGGCCGCGCCCACCACGGCGGCGCTCTGTGCCAGGCCGGCCACGGCGGTGCCGGCGATCCGCTCGGCGAGCAGCGCGCCCACGGCGACGCCGATGGTGACACCGATCCCACCGATGATCTGGGTGCCGAAGAGCAGCCGCAGCGTCCGCCGCTGAATGGGGGCGACGTCGGGCCGGGCGTGGGCCGGGGCGGTCAGGTCGGTGGCCATGGGGCGGCTCCTCGGTAAGGGGTGCCAAGCGCCCCCATCCTTGCGCACCCGGCCCGTGACCGGCACCGGGGTTTCGCTACAGGCCGAGCCCCCGGCCGATGATCTCCTTCATGATCTCGGTGGTGCCGCCGTAGATCGTCTGCACCCGCCCGTCCAGCCACGCCTTCGCCACCGGGTACTCCAGCATGAAGCCGTACCCGCCGTGCAGCTGCACGCAGCGGTCGGCGACCTTGTTCTGCAGCTCGGTGGTCCACCACTTGGCCTTCGCCGCGTCGGTCACGGACAGCCGGCCGGCGTTGAACTCGGCGACGCAGTGGTTGACGAAGGTGCGCGCGATGGTGACCTCGGTGTCCAGCTCGGCCAGCAGGAACCGGTTGTGCTGGAACTTTCCGATCGGCCGGCCGAACGCCTCGCGGGAGCGGGCGTAGTCGAGGGTGACCGCCAGCAGCTTCTCCGCCGCCCCGACCGCCCCGACCGCGATGCTGAGCCGCTCCCGGGGCAGGTTCGCCATCAGGTGGTAGAAGCCGTGGTTCTCCGTGCCGATCAGGTTTTCCGCCGGGACCCGGCAGTCGTCGAAGAAGAGTTCGGCGGTGTCGTTGGCCTTGAGACCGACCTTGGCCAGCCGCTGACCGCGGGTGAAGCCCGGGGTGCCCGTCTCGACGGCGATCAGGCTCACGCCGTGCGCCCCCTGATCGGTGGCCGTCTTGGCGACCACGACGACGAGGTCCGCCATCTCGCCGTTGGTGATGAACGTCTTCTGCCCGTTGAGGACGTACGTGTCGCCGTCGCGGACCGCGGAGGTGCGGACGCCGGCCAGATCGGAACCGGCGCCCGGCTCGCTCATCGCGATCGCGGTGACCAGGTCACCGGAGCAGAAGCCGGGCAGCCACCGCTTGCGCTGGTCGTCGGTGGTCAGCTCGGTCAGGTACGGCGCCACCACGTCGTTGTGCAGGCCGAAACCGAGCCCGGTGCAGCCGGCGGCGACGATCTCCTCGTCGAGGACGGCGTTGAACCGGAAGTCGTGCTGCCCGCCGCCGCCGTACTCCTCGTCGACGTCCATCCCGAGCAGTCCCGCCGCACCGGCCTTGCGCCAGACCTCGCGGTCGACGATCCCCTCGGCCTCCCACCGCTCGTGGTGCGGTACGGCCTCCCGGGCCAGGAACTCCCGGCACAGCTCCCGGAACTCTTCATGGACGGGCTCGTACAGATGCTGCTCCATGCCGATGAGTGTGCCTGCCGTACGGGCAGGCGGGAAGGGCCGACGGAAACGAACCCGTCACAGCCCCTTGACGACGCTATCCGTCGCGGCTCTATTCTCACGGCACGATTTCCGTGGACGTTGGTTCGTTGTGGCAACGTTTACCGTAGGACAAGGAGCGCCCGTGGCAGCTGGGCCCGCCACCCCCGCCGTCGCCCTCCGGGGGCTGCGCAAGTCGTTCGGCGCGGTCGACGCGGTGGCCGGCGTCGACCTGGAGATCGCCGACGGCGAGTTCTTCGCGATGCTCGGACCCTCCGGCTCCGGGAAGACGACGGTGCTGCGGATGATCGCCGGGTTCGAGTCCCCCACCGCCGGGACGGTGCTGCTGGGCGGGCGTGACGTGACCCGGCTGGCCCCGTTCGAGCGGGACGTCAACACCGTCTTCCAGGACTACGCGCTCTTCCCGCACATGAGCGTGCGGCAGAACGTCGAGTACGGCCTGCGGGTGCGCAAGGTCGGCCGCGCCGAACGCCGCCGGCGGGCGGACGAGGCGCTGCGCAGCGTACGGC
>JBARAE010000285.1:0-10088 GCA_049791715.1 Micromonospora sp. | reverse complement strand
GAGGCCACCTCCGAGCCGGGCCGCACGGGCGGGTCGGATTCGAAGAGCATCGCCGGCACCACCAGTGCGAGGGCCGCCCCGACCGCGACCGTCCGGCGGCCACCGGGCACGAGTTCGGAGAGCCGTGCCTGCGCCGGGGTGACGATGGCCGGTCGGAACGGCTGGGTCTGCCCGTGTTCGGCGATCAGCTCGTCGAGCTCGGCGATGACCGTGCCGCGCTGCTCGATGGCGTCCGCGAAGGCCAGGGTCAGCTTGAACCGGAAGTCGGCGACCGCGCCGGTGGGCAGCAGCAGCCCGGAGGTGCTCCGCCGGTCGAGGACCTGGATCAGCGTCACGGGGGCCGCCGGGTCGTGGGCCAGTCCGGTCATCCGCCCGTACGCCCAGTCCCGCCGGCCGCGCCCGCCGAGCAGCACCAGCCGGCGGTTGGTGAGTACGGCGAGCCCGGCGTCGGTGACCTTGATCCCGTCGGGACGGCGGGGGCGTACCCCCGACCGGTCGGGGTCGACGGTCAGCTCGGGGGCCGGCAGCACGGGGCTGTGGCGTGCCTCGACGAGTTGGGCCGCCGGCATCGTCCAGAAGACCACCTCGCCGGGGGCGAGTTCCATGGGTAGGCCGTCACCGGCGTCCGCGGAGCCCTGGAAGGAGTCGGTGAGGGCGCGGAGGCGCCGTAGTTCCTCGTCCCGCCGTCGCCATGCCGCGTCGGCCTCGCGGAAGGCCCGCTGCCGCCGTTCGTTCTGCCGGTGGGCCCACCGGTACCGCCAGGTGGAACCCGTCGAATCAGTCTTCGCCACGCCGACCCTCCGTCGCGAGAGCCACCAACCGGGATGTCATTCACATCAACTGCGGCGGAAGGTGGATAAGAAACGCGCAAGTTGCAGATCTGACCGATCGGGTGATTGACCGCGACGATAGGCCGAGCGGCGCCGTTTCGGCTGGTAGGCGGGAGTTCGTCCGACGGCGATGCGCGCGTGCCGTGCGGGGGCGCTGAACCGTCGGTAACGTCAGCCGTAGCCGGGGTGCGCCGTGCCCTCGGGGGCACCGAGGAGGTGGGCCGGTTGGACGCCACAACCCCCACCGTCGTGCTCGGCGTGGACATCGGCACGACCAGCACCAAGGTCGTCGCGTACGACGACGCCGGGCTCCCGCTCGCCTCCCACTCGGTCGGCTACCCGCTCGAGGAGCCGCATCCCGGCTACGCCGAGCAGGACCCGCGGCTGATCCTGGACGCGGTGGTGGAGAGCCTCCGGGCGGTGGTGGCCGAGCTGCCCGGCCCGGTGTCCGGGCTGTCGTTCAGCACCGCGATGCACAGCCTGATCGGGCTGGACGCCGACGGCAACCCGCTCACCCCGTCGATCACCTGGGCGGACTCGCGGGCCAGCGCCCAGGCCGAGCGGCTGCGCGCCGTCCCCTCCGGCCTGGCGCTGCACCGGCGCACCGGCACCCCGGTGCATCCGATGGCCCCGCTGCCGAAGCTGGTCTGGTTCGCCGAGCAGGAACCGAAGCTCTTCGAACAGGTGGCGCACTGGGTCGGGATCAAGGACTATGTGCTGCTCCGGCTCTGCGAGGCGCTGGTCACCGACCACTCGGTCGCCTCCGCGACCGGCCTGATGGACATCTACCGGCTGGCGTGGGACGCGGAGGCGCTGCGCGTCGCGGGCATCACCGAGGAGCAGCTGCCGCAACTGGTGTCCACCACCACCGTGCTGCCGGGGCTGACCGCGGAGGCGGCGCAGGCCACCGGCCTGCCGGCCGACACCCCGGTGGTGATCGGCGCGGGCGACGGTCCGCTGGCCAACCTCGGGCTCGGCGCGGTCCACCCGGGCGTGGTTGCCTGCTCGATCGGCACCAGCGGCGCGATGCGGGTGATGGTGGAACGCCCCGGCGTCGACCCGCTCGGCGGCGTCTTCTGCTACGCGCTGACCGAGGACCGCTGGGTCGTCGGCGGCGCGATCAACAACGGCGGCATCGTGCTGCAGTGGGCCGGCGACGCGCTCGCCCCCGAGCTGGGCGAACACGCCGAGGAGGAGCTGCTCGCCATGGCCGCCCGGGCGCCGGTCGGCTCCGGTGGGCTGATCATGCTGCCGTACCTGCTCAGCGAGCGGGCACCGCACTGGAGCGCGCTGCCCCGCGGCGCGTACGTCGGGCTGACCCACGGCCACGGCCGTGAACATCTGGTCCGGGCGGCGCTGGAGGGCGTCTGTCAGCAGCTCGCTCTTGTGCTGGCCTCGGTCAAGGCGGCCGGCAACGAGGTCCGCGAGGTGCGGGCCAGCGGCGGCTTCGCCCGCAGCCCGCTGTGGCGGCAGATCCTCGCCGACGCGCTCGGCATGCCGGTGCGCTTCCCGGCCGGGCACGAGGGGTCGAGCTTCGGCGCCGCGCTGCTCGGTATGCAGGCCCTCGGCCTGATCGACTCGATCGAGGTCGCCGCCGACCTGGTCAAGATCGACGAGACGGTACACCCCGATCCGGCGGCGGCCGCCACGTACGCGGCCCTGCTGCCGCTCTTCTCCGAGCTGTACGACGCGCTCGTTCCGACGTTCGCGTCGCTGCGGCGGCTGGCGCCGAGCCTGCCGCCGGAGCCACCACCCACCACTCCTGTGTGATCGCCCGTCCCGCAGTCACGGACGCCTACCGAAGGTCGTGATAGCTGTGGTCACTCTGCTCGCCGCACCGGCGGAGCCCCTCACCAACGCCGGGAACACCCAACTCGTCATCGCCGCCCTGCTCGGCATCGCCGCGGTGGTGCTGCTCATCGCGTGGGCCAAGGTGCATCCGTTCCTGTCCCTGATCCTCGGCGCGGCCGTGCTGGGCGTGGTCGCCGCCGTACCCGTGGACAAGATCGTCACCTCGTTCAGCGCCGGTGTCGGCTCCACGGTCGGCGGCGTCGGCCTGCTGATCGCGCTCGGCGCCATGATCGGTGGCCTGCTCGCCGAGTCCGGCGGCGCGGACAGCCTCGTCGAACGGGTGGTCAGCCGGGTCTCCGGCACGGCCCTGCCGTGGGCGATGGCCGGGGTGGCCGCCATGATCGGGTTGCCGCTCTTCTTCGAGGTCGGCGTGGTGCTGCTGGTGCCGATCGTGCTGCTGGTCTCCCGGCGGGTGGACGTACCGCTGATGAAGATCGGCATCCCGGCGCTGGCCGGCCTGTCCGTGCTGCACGGCCTGGTGCCGCCGCACCCCGGCCCGCTGGTCGCGATCGACGCCCTCAAGGCCAACCTCGGCCAGACCCTCGCGCTGGGCCTCCTGGTCGCCATCCCGACGGTGATCATCGCCGGTCCGGTCTTCGGCAACTTCATCGCCCGCTACGTGCCGGCCACCGCCCCGGAGGCGCTGCTGCCCACCCGGCGTCCGCTGGCGGTCTCCGGCGTGCGGGGACCCTCGCCCACCGGTCGCGGCGGCGTGGACGCCGACGGCGACCTGGTCACCGAGGACGACCTGGTCAACCCGGGCACCGGCCGCCCCGGCGAGCCGATCGACGAGGCCGCCACCGAGGCGGTACGCGCGCGCCGCGCGCCGGCTCTGTGGGCCGCCGTCATCACCGTCCTGCTGCCTGTGGTGCTGATGCTGCTGCGGGCGATCGGCGAACTGACCCTCGCCAAGGACACCGCCGGGCGCAAGACGCTGGACATCATCGGCACCCCGATCATCGCGCTGCTGACCGGCGTCATCTTCGCGATGATCTTCCTCGGGTACCGGACCGGTTTCAGCCGGTCCCAGGTCTCCGGGTTCCTCGGCGGGTCGCTGCCGCCGATCGCCGGCATCCTGCTGATCGTCGCCGCCGGCGGTGGTTTCAAGCAGGTGCTGGTCGACGCGGGCGTGGGCAACCTGGTCGCGGACGCCGCCAAGGGCTCGAACATCTCCCCCCTGCTGCTCGGCTTCCTGGTCGCGGTCGGCATCCGGGTGGCGACCGGCTCGGCCACCGTCGCCACGATCACCGCGGCGGGCATCGTCGCACCGCTGGCCGCCACGCTCCCGGGTACGGAGGTGGCACTGCTGGTGCTGGCCATCGGCTGCGGGTCGCTCTTCTTCTCGCACGTCAACGACGCCGGGTTCTGGCTGGTCAAGGAATACTTCGGGCTGACCGTCGGGCAGACCATCAAGACCTGGTCGGTGATGGAGACGATCATCTCGGTGGTCGGCTTCGCCGGCGTCCTGCTGCTCGACCTGATCTTGTAGGGGCCGTTGGATCGCGCTCGATCCTGGATGTAGTGGCCTCGCTGCGTCTCCGAGGCCACTACATCCGTGTTGCAGCGCGATCTTGGTGCGGAGCCGGCGAGGGCCTGGCAGGCGGCAGGTCAGGGCGCCTCGACGGCGGAGATGCGGAACTTGTGCACCTCGGCGCCGAGGATCGCCGCCGCCTGCTCGTCCGTCGGGCCCGACCCGCGGAAGGCGAGCAACTGCTCGTCCGACTCCCACCGCTCGTAGACGTTGATCCGGCCCGGCTCGACCAGGTCCGCGCTCACCGCGAAGTCCACGCAGCCCGGTGCTGAGCGGGCCGCCCGCACGGCCTCCACACAGGAGGCCAGGTAGGCGTCCCGCTCGGCCGGATCGACGTAGAGGGTGCCGGCGACGATGAACACGTGACCTCCCGCGGTGAGCCGTCCCGCCTATCCTGGCAGCTCAGGCCCGGCTGATGGCGTTGGCGTGGATGGCCTCGTTCAGGTACGCCGCCATCCCCGGCCGGATGTTCTCGTAATGCGCGGTGAACCGCGGGTCGGACACGTACATGTCCGCCAGGCCGGTGTGCACCTCGTACGAGCACTCGTAGAACCAGCGGCTGATCAACTGCCGGTGCTCCTCGGCCAGCGCCATCGCCTCCGGGCTGTCCGCCGCCGCGCCCGACTCCATCACCGCGACGAGGCGCCGCCCCCACTCCTCGTTCTCGGCCTTGTTCCGCAGCCAGTCCTCCTTCGAGTAGCCGGCCGCGCGACGGTTCGACTCCTGGTACGCCTCGGTGTCACCCCAGCGCTGCTCGGCCTCCTCGGCGTGCGCGTCCGGGTCGACGTCGCCGAAGACCTCGAACCGCTCCTCCGGCGTGAGCCTGATGTTCATCCTTCTCGCCTCCATCGCGTGCTCGATCGCCGCGACCATCTCCTGGAGCTTCCCGATCCGCCCGGTGAGCAGCTCGTGCTGCCGACGCAGGTGCGCCGCCGGGTCCGCGTCCGGGTCGTCGAGGATCACGGCGATCTCGTCCAGCGGGAACCCCAGCTCCCGGTAGTAGCGAATGAGCTGCAACCGGTCCAGGTCCGCGTCGTCGTAGCGGCGGTAGCCCGCCGGGGTGCGACCGCTCGGCGAGAGCAGCCCGATCTCGTCGTAGTGGTGCAGGGTGCGCACCGTCACCCGCGCGGCCTTGGCCACCTGTCCCACCGTGTACGCCATGGTTCCCTCCCTTCCGCGACCAACGCTCCCGCCTACCGTCGCGTGAGGGTCAACCCTTTTCACCGATCCGCAGGGACGTGTCCGGGAACGCGACCGCCCCCGGTCTCCCGAGGGGGGTGCGGGAAACCGGGGGCGGTGGGTCGGAACGTCAGACGGTCGTCTTGTCGCGCACCGGCGCGGGGGCGGCGAACGCCTCGCTGGCCGAGGTCCGGAAGGCGTGCACCAGGCCGGCGATCGACAGCAGCAGGAGCAGCGCCGCGCCGAGGTACATCGCCAGGGCAGCCTGCCCGGCCTTGCGGCCCATCTCGCTGAAGCCGTACGAGGTCAGCAGCACGCCCCGCAGCGTCTCGCCCTTGAAGACGGTGTCCCGCTGGGCGCTCACCCCGGCGAGCTGCTTCTGCAGGTCAGGCAGGTTGGCGGCGTTGGTCTGCTCGGCCTGGGCCACCTGCGCCTTCAGCGCGGCCTCCGGCTTGCCGAGGTCGGCGTACGTCTGCCCGCCGCTGATTCCCTTGAGGTGCAGGCCGATGAACTCGTTGGCGTAACACTCGGCCTGCTTGCCGGTGGTCAGCTGCTTGCCGGCGTACTCCCGCAGGCAGTCCGACTTCTTCTCCTCGTCGGTGAGCTGGTCGGCCGGCTTGAAGCTGATGTGCTGGGCGCTGAGCTGGTCGTGCACGTAACTGTTGGCGAAGTTGGCGTTCGAGGTCAGAACGATGCCCACGACGAGCATCAGGACCGCGAGGCCCAGTCCGCCGATGCTGAACAGCAGGTCCAACGTCCGTCGCTTCATATCGGGCTCCTGTGTGGATGGTGTTTTCGGTGACTGTTACATCATCACGGTCGGCGCGGTACACCAGCAGGGCCGAACCCCCTGTCCTGGTCGGGACCTTCGGCCTCCACTGACGGGCCAGGATGCCGTCAGTGGGTGGCGTCGACCGGGGTGAGGGCGGCCAGCAGGTCCGGCAGGGCGACGGGCCGCCCGTACCGCCAGCCCTGGCCGTGGAGACAGCCGATGGCGGTCACCGCCGCGTGCTGCGCCCCGGTCTCCACCCCCTCGGCCACGACTGCCAGGTCGAACGCGGCGGCGAGCCGGTTGACCATCTCCACCGTCGCGTACGCCCGGGGGTCCTCGGCGTCCAGCCGGGCCACGAAGGAGCGGTCGACCTTCAGTTCGGTGGCCGGGATCCGGTGCAGGTAGCTCAGTGCCGAGTAGCCGGTGCCGAAGTCGTCGATGGCGATGCCGACGCCCAGCTCGCGGAGCTGGCGCAGCCGGTCCAGCACGACCTCGCTCCCCTCGATCAGCGCCGACTCGGTGAGCTCCAGGGTGAGCGCGTGCGCGGACAGACCCGCGACGGCGGTGGCGGTGGTGACCGTGTCGATCAGGTCGGGCCGGCGCAGGTGGGCGGGGGCGATGTTGACCGCGACGGTGACCCCCGGCGCGTGCTTCCGCCAGGTCGCGGCCGCCCGGCACGCCTCCTGCATGACCCAGCGGTCGATCGGCAGGATCAGCCCGGTCTCCTCGGCCAGCGGCAGGAACGCCGCCGGTTTCAGCACACCCAGCCGGGGGTGCCGCCAGCGCACCAGCGCCTCCGCGCTGCGGACCGTGCCGGTGGCCAGGTCGACGATCGGCTGGAACTCCACGTGCAGCTGACCCTCGTCGACCGCGCGGCGCAGGTCGGCGATCAGCTCCGCCCGGCTCACCGCCGACTCCCGCAGCGCCGGTGTGCACGTCCGGTACGCGGACTTGCCGGCGGCCTTCGCCGCGTACATGGCGATGTCGGCGTCGCGGAGCAGGTCGGTGTGGGAGGTGTGGTGCGGACCGTATTCGGCGATGCCGATGCTGGCCGACGGGTGGACGCCGAGGTCGTCCTCGCCGGGCAGCGGTTGCAGGGTGCCGAGCAGCCGCTCGGCGAGCCGTTCCGGCGGCACCGGACGGTCCCCGTCGACCAGTACGGCGAACTCGTCGCCGCCGAGGCGGGCGAGGAAGCCGTCGCCGCCGACCGCGTCCCGCATCCGTTCGGCGATGCTGGTCAGCAGCCGGTCCCCGGTGGCGTGCCCGAAGCGGTCGTTGACCTGCTTGAACCCGTCGAGGTCGAGCAGCAGTACGGCGACCGGCACCTCGTCGCGCAGCGCCCGGCGCAGCCGCCGGTTGAAGGTCAGCCGGTTCGGCAGGCCGGTGAGCTGGTCGCAGTACGCCAGCCGGCGCAGCCGGGCCACCAGCCGGAGGTTCTCGTTGGCGGCCAGCCCCTGCCGGAGCGCCAGCACGCCGAGCAGGGTCATCATGCCGATGAAGATGAGATTGGGGGTGTACCCGGTGGGCCGCCGGGCGAGCACCACCGCGACGATCGCCCCGCCGACCGGAAGGTACGGCAGGGCCACCCGCCACCACGGCGGCAGCGGCGACTCGGCCGTGTCGTCGCGGCCGTCGCAGTCGACCGGCGGCGGATACCGGGTGGCCGCGCCGATCAGCAGGTAGCTCAGTGGCCAGCAGACGTCGATCGGGTGGCCGGGCGTGTAGCTGCCGTGCGCGAAGAGCGACACGTAGACCGTGTCGGCGGTGGCCCGGATGGTCAGGCTGGCCCCGATCACGGTCAGCGGCCGCCACATCGGCCGGGACGGCCCGGCGACCGCGACCAGGATGGTCAGCTGCGTCAGGTCGAACATCGGGTAGAGCAGGCCGAAGGTGCGCAGCGGGTCGGCGAGGTCGGCGGCGGCGACGTCGCGGAACACCACCAGCCAGCCGATCGGGATCAGGGCCAGCCCGACGATCACCCCGTCGAGGAGGGTGCGGACCTGCCCGACCAGGGTGTGCGGGGCGGCCACCGAGCAGAGCAGCGCGGCGGTGCCGGTGATGATGCCGGCGGTGAAGAGGGCCCCGACCAGCGGCGTGTGTGGCAGCATCGTCCCGTCGAGCCGCTCCACCGTCCACACCGTCCGGCCGAGCGCGGCGAGCCCCATGGTGACGGCCAGCAGCACCCAGAACCGGCGCAGCGACGGCGGGCCCCGCCGGGCCACGCGCACACAGGCCACCGTCGCCCAGGCCGACACGATCAGCGCGCCCAGGTCGCTGATCAGGGCGGCGCCGGGCAGCCTCGCGACCAGCCAGACAGCTTCCCCGAGTACGACGAGCGCGGCCGCGACGAGACCGACGCGGCCGGACAGCGTGGGACGGGCCGACGCCACGACGGCGCCGCTCACGTCCTGGGGCGGCACAACGATGTGCTCGGGCTCTCTCTCAGACGTGCACAGTGCGAGGACCAGGACCGGTCACGGACGGCGAACGGCGCAAGCCTAGTCAGCGCGGGGTGACGCCGCCAGGGCCGTTCGCACCTTGTCACCGTGTCCGGCCAGGACGGTGACCCGCTGTCGCCGCGGGCTGATCAGTCGAGACAGAACTCGTTGCCCTCGGGGTCGGCCATCACGATGTGACCGGCGTTGAGCGGGGGAGCGGGCTCGTGGCGCCTCAGCCGGGTGGCGCCGTGGGAGACGAGCCGCTCGGCCTCCGTTTCCAGGGCCGCCATCCGCGCGTCGCCCGTGAGCCCGGGGGCGGCTCGCACATCGAGGTGCACGCGGTTCTTGGCCGTCTTGCCCTCCGGCACCCGCTGGAAGAACAGCCGGGGCCCGGACCCCTCGGGGTCGACCACCGCGGAGGCGTCGTTGCGGCTCTCGGGCGGCACGCCCATCGCGTCCAGCGCCTGTTCCCAGGAGTCGAAGCCCCCGGGCGGGTCCTGCAGCCGGTAGCCGAGCGCCTCGGCCCAGAACGTGGCCAACGCGGCCGGGTCGGCGCAGTCGAAGGTGATCTGAACGTCGCGGGCCATCTCAGCTCGCCTCCCGCCGGGTCTGCTGGTGGGTATGCAGGTGGAGGTCGCGGAGCAGGCAGACCTCAGCCAAATGATGGATCAACTCACGGTTGATGTGCAGCACCAACGCTGCCAGCGGACGGTCGGCATACGGTCCCTCCGCCTCCCCGCACGGGCGCGCGAGGCCGGTTTCGCCGAGGGACTCGACCCCGGCCAGCCACCTGGCGTACTCCCCGTCGAGCTGGGCCAGCGCCGCCGCCGCGGTCGCGGCGTACTCGAACGACTGGTAGTCGGTGGTCGGGCGACCGAAGTGCGCGGCGTTGCGCTCCGCGAGCACGCCGACGATCACGTGCCCTAGTCGCCAGGCGATCGTCGTGAACGGTGGTGGATCGGGCTGCGGCATCGCGAAGTCGATGGTCATCGCGCCGGACCCGGCCTGCACCGGTGCGGTGCTGGTGCCGCGCGGCCGCACGCTCCAGCAACCGGGCGTCGGCTCCCAGAAGTACTCGTCGTCGGTGAGTCCGTCGAGGCGATCGCGCAGCTGGTTGGTCCAGTGCCAGCCGAGCTGGTCTCGGAGCAGAGAGTTCCAGATCTGGTCGGTCATGGCTCCAGCCTGCCGCAGATAGCGGACAGGGTCGTTCCGTGATCTGTGGAACGATGGGCGCGTGACCGTCGAGGCGACGACCGTGCGGGTGCTGAGGTTGCTGACGCTGCTGCAGCACCGGCCGTCCTGGACCGCCGCCGAGCTTGCCGCCGAGCTGAGGGTCACCGACCGCTCGGTGCGCCGCGACGTCGAGCGGCTGCGCGCGCTCGGGTACCCGGTGCACGCGACGGCGGGCGTCGGCGGCGGCTACCAGCTCGGCGCGGGCAGCCGGCTGCCGCCGCTGCTCCTCGACGACGAGGAGGCGATCGCGACGG
>JBARAE010000284.1:0-10515 GCA_049791715.1 Micromonospora sp. | reverse complement strand
GCGGTCACCCGCACGCTGAGCGACGACCCGCTGGGCGGCACGGTACGCCGTACCGTGCTGCCCAGCGGGTTGCGCGTGCTCACCGAGGCGATCCCGGCGATGCGCAGCGTCTCGTTCGGCATCTGGGTGGCGGTCGGCTCGCGCGACGAGACCGGCCCGCAGGGCGGTGCCGCGCACTTCCTGGAGCACCTGCTCTTCAAGGGCACCCGCAAGCGCACCGCGCTGGACATCTCCGCGGAGATCGAGGCGGTGGGGGGCGAGACCAACGCCTTCACCACCAAGGAATACACCTGCTACTACGCGCGGGTGCTGGACGAGGACCTGCCGCTGGCCATCGACGTGATGTGCGACCTGGTCGCCGACTCGGTGCTGGAGGCGGCCGACGTCGAGACCGAGCGGGGCGTCATCCTCGAAGAGATCGCCATGCACGACGACGAGCCGGGCGACGAGGTGCACGACCTCTTCGCCCGCGCCGTCTACGGTGACCACCCACTCGGCCGGCTGATCTCCGGCACCGAGGAGACGGTCACCCCGATGACCCGGCGGCAGATCCAGAGCTTCTACCGCCGCCGCTACACCCCACCGCAGATCGTCATCGCCGCCGCCGGCAACCTCGACCACGCGGCGGTGGTCAGGCTGGTGCGCCAGGCGCTGCGCGGCACCCCGCTGGACACCGACCCGGCCACGCCGGCCCCGCGCCGCGAGGCCGCCCCGGCGGTACGCACCAAGCCGGCCGCCACCCTGGTCGAGCCGAAGGAGACCGAGCAGGCGCACGTCATCCTCGGCTGCCCCGGCATCGACCGTACCGACGAGCGGCGCTTCGCCCTCGGGGTGCTCAACAACGTCCTGGGCGGCGGCATGTCGAGCCGCCTGTTCCAGGAGATCCGCGAGCGGCGCGGCCTGGCCTACTCGGTCTACTCCTACGCCAGCCAGTACGCCGACAGCGGCCTGTTCGCCGTCTACGCCGGCTGCGCGCCGGGCAAGGTGGACGAGGTGCTGGAGCTGACCCGGGCCGAGCTTCGCCGGGTGGCCGCCGAAGGGATCACCGAGGACGAGCTGGCCCGGGGCAAGGGCATGTCGAAGGGCTCCTTCGTGCTCGGCCTGGAGGACACCGGATCCCGGATGAGCCGGCTGGCCAAGGGGGAGCTGCTCTACGGCGACCTGATGCCGGTGGACGAGCTGCTCGCCCGGGTCGACGCGGTGACCCTGGCGGACGTGAACACGCTGGCCGCCGACCTGCTCGCGCGCCCGATGTCGCTGGCGGTCGTCGGCCCCTTCGGCGAGAACGACTTCTCCGCCTGACCCACGCGCCACGCGGCCCTCTTTTACGGAAGGAGTGGCCGTCGCGCGGGGAATGGGGACTCCTTCCGTGAAACTGCGCGCTCCCCAGGGGAGCGGGCGGGGACGCGCTGTGGGCTGGTCGACGTGACCGGGTGCCGATTGGGATAGGTTGTGCCCCGTGACTGACGAGCAGGAGAAGAACCCGGCCGAGCCGATCCGGGTCGGCGTGCTGGGTGCCCGGGGCCGGATGGGCGCGGAGGTGTGCAAGGCGGTCGACGCGGCCGCCGACATGGACCTCGTCGCCATGGTCGACCAGGGCGACTGGCTGTTCAACGCCTCCGACGCCGGCGCCGAGGTGGTCGTCGACTTCACCACCCCCGACGTCGTCATGGACAACCTGCACTGGTGCATCGACCAGGGCATCAACGCCGTGGTGGGCACCACCGGCTTCACCGAGCAGCGGCTGGAGCGGGTGCGGAGCTGGCTGGAGCGCAAGCCCGGCGTCGGCGTGGTGGTCGCCCCCAACTTCGGCATCGGGGCGGTGCTGATGATGCAGTTCGCCGCCCGTGCCGCCCGGCACTTCGAGTCGGTCGAGATCATCGAGCAGCACCACCCGCGCAAGCTGGACGCTCCCAGCGGCACCGCGACGCACACCGCGCGGCTGATCGCGCAGGCCCGCGCCGCGGCCGGGCTCGGCCCGTCGCCCGACGCCACCAAGGACGAGGTGCCGGGCGCGCGGGGCGCCGAGATCGACGGCGTACGGGTCCACGCGGTCCGGGCCACCGGGCTGGTCGCCCACCAGGAGGTGCTCTTCGGCACCACCGGCGAGACGCTGACCATCCGGCACGACTCGTACGACCGGGCCTCCTTCATGCCCGGCGTGCTGCTGGCCGTGCGCGCGGTGCGCAACCGTCCCGGCCTGACCGTCGGCCTGGACGCCCTGCTCGACTGAGCGCTCTGCCGGGCCTGGCGCCCTTCCACCTGTGCCCGACGTTCGGGGCGCAGGTCCGCAACGGCGATCAAGCCCGGTGCTCGCCCGTGGGTACACGCTGTACCCATGACCACCACGGATGGGCTCACCGGCCTCCTCGACTGGCTGCAGGTCGGCTTGGACGACCCGGAGACCAGCGCGACCGAGCTCGCCGCCCGGGCCCATCTGTCGCGTTTCCACTTCGACCGGCTGATCGCGGCCGCGACCGGTGAACCGCCGGGCGCCCTGCGCCGCCGACTGCTGTTGGAGCGGGCGGCCCACCGGCTCACCACCAGCGACCGCACCATCCTCGACATCGCTGTCGAGGCCGGGTACGGCTCGCACGAGGCGTTCACCCGCGCCTTCCTGCGCGCGTACGGCGTGACGCCGACGGGCGTTCGGCGTCACAGGCCGCTCACCTTCCGGGAGCTGGAGTTGCCCTGCCCCAGCGGCGTCCACTTTCAACCGCCCGGCGGGCTGCGGCTGCCGGCGACGCACGAGGAGACTCCGATGAACGTCCTGCAGCACCTGGTCGACCACCACGTCGACACCCTCACCGCCATCATCGACCGTGCCGCCACCCTCGACGACGAGGTCCTCGACCGGCCCATCAGCGTCTCGGTCGAGACCATCGATGACCGGCCGACCCTCCGTTCGCTGATCAACGCGATGGTCACGCAGGAGGAGCACTGGCTCTCGGCGCTGCGTGGCGGCGCCTGGCCCGACGAGAGCGACCGGTCCGTCAGCGGCCTGGCGGCCCGGCACGAGAGCGCCGGGCGTGACTACCGGGCCTTCGTCGCCCACACCCTGGCCGGAGGCACCCTGGCCGACACGTTCGTCGACACCACCTGCGCGCCGCCGACCACGCACACCCTCGGCGGCACCATCGGCCACGTGATCACCTTCGCCGCCGTCCGCCGTACCCTCGCCATCGGCGCCCTGCACACCGCCGGCATCACCGACCTCGGTGCCGGCGACCCGCGTCCCTTCCTGGACGCGAAGGCGGCATCCACCACCGGCTGACCGACCCGTGCCACCGGGCGATCCCCTCGGCGGTCGCCCGGTGAGCGGCGCGGGACGGCCCCGACCGAAACGGGTCGCCCGGTCGCGGGCGGCGGCCTAGGCTCGCTTGATGATCGATTCTGAGCTGCGCGACCGGGCCGGTCGTCACGTCACCCTCCGCCCCGTGACCGACGACAACTGGCGGGCCGTGGCGGACGTCGCGCCTCGGGACGACCAGCGCCGCTGGGTGCCCGCCCTCGCGGCCCGCTACCTGGTGCTGAGCGCACGTTCGAAGGTCTGGACGTCGCTCGCCGTGGTCGCCGACGAGATGGTGGTCGGGCACCTCATGTGGGGCGTGGACGTGGACGGCTCCCGGTGGATCGGCGGCACGATGATCGACGCCGCCGAGCAGGACCGGGGCGTCGGGCGGGCCGCCGTCCGTACGCTCGCCGACTGGTTGGCGTCGCAGGACGGCGGCAGTGTGGTGCGGTTGTCGTACCACCCGGAGAACGTCGCCGCCGCGCGCCTCTACGAGTCGTTGGGCTTCGTCCCCACCGGCGAGGTGGAGGACGACGAGGTCGTCGCCGAGCTGTCGTCCGCCTCCTGACCCGACCGGGGGGCAGGGACCCGGCCGGTGGCCGGCCGGGCGGCTACCTCGACGGTCAGGCCGGCGGGCAGGCCGGTGACGGTGGGGTTGCCGGTGCGGTCGACGTGCACGTCGACCGGGGCGCCGGCGATGCGGAACCGGTCGACCGCGAGCGCGCCGAGCTCGGGACCGGCCAGCGGGCGCAGCGCCACCCGACCGGCGGGCACGTCGGGGTAGAGCCCCACCCCTGCCTGGAGCAGCAGCACCGCGGCCGCCGCCGACCAGGCCTGCGGCCGGCAGGCCGCCGGGTACGGCACGGGCCGGCCGATGACCGCCCGATCGTCGCCGCCGTACAGCTCGGGCAGCCGGTAGTCGAACGCTTCGGCCGCCGCCAGCAGCCCGTCGGCGAGACCGAGCGCGGCCTCGGCGAAACCGGCGCGGGCCAGGCCGGCGAGCACGATCGCGGTGTCGTGGGTCCAGATCGACCCGCAGTGGTACGACAGGGGGCTGAACCCGGCGTCGTCGGTGGACATGGTGCGTAGCCCGAAGCCGCCGGCCAGCGCCTCGGTGGTGAGCAGCCGGGCGACCTGCGCCGACTCGTCCGCCGACAGCAGCCCGGTGCCGAGTAGGTGGCCGATGTTGCTGGTCAGCGAGTCGACCGGGCGCTTGTCGCGGTCGAGTGCGAGGGCCGGCTGCGGACCGTACGGGCCGTCCACCCAGAACGCCGCGCGGAACCGGTGCGCCAGCCGGTCGGCGTACCCGCGCCAGCGGTCGGCGCCGGGCCGGTCGAACGCGTCCAGCAGCGCCGCCCCGTCGACGGCCGCCCGGTACGCGTACCCCTGCACCTCGGCCAGCACGATGGGGGCCGGGGCGAGCCGGCCGTCGCGGAACCGGACCGCGTCGCCGGAGTCCTTCCAGCCCTGGTTGGACAGGCCGTGGCCGGTGGTGTCGACGTACTCCACGAGGCCGTCGCCGTCGGCGTCGGCGTGCTCGCCGAGCCAGCCGAGGGCGGCGTCGAGGTGGGGCAGCAGCGGCTCGATCTGGTCGGCGGGGAGCCCCCAGCGCCAGGCGTCGTGCAGCAGGCTGATCCAGAGCATGGTGGCGTCGACGGTGCCGTAGTACGCGGGCGGCAGGCGCAGCCCTCCGCCCGAAAGTGCGAACTCGTGCCGGCGCAGCTCGTGCAGGATCTTGCCGGGCGCCTCGCCGGTGGTGGGGTCGACCCGGGTGCCCTGTCGCCGGGCCAGGACCCGTAGCGTGCCGGCGGCCAGGTCGGTGCCGAGCGGCAGCATCATCCGGGCGGCCCAGAGGCTGTCCCGCCCGAACAGGGTGAGGAACCAGGGCACGCCGGCGCCGAGGAAGACGTCGTCCGGCCGGGCGGGATCGGCCAGCCGGAGCCCGCGCAAATCGGCGAGGGACCGGTCGAGCAGCCGGACCAGCCGGCGGTCGTCGGCGCGTACCTCCGGGCGGGACCAGGTGGGCTCGCCGGCCGGGGCGACCACCACGGCCTTCGGGTCCTCGACGGTGAGCCGCCAGCGCAGCGTCACGCTGCCGCCGGGGGCGAGGTCGACCGGCCAGCTCAGCCGGGGCGCGACGCCCCGCTCGCCGGTGGCGTCCACCTCGGCGGCCTCGCCGGTGACGGTCACGGTGATGCCGTCCGCGGCCCAGCTCAGCTGGCCGGGCTGGCCCGCCTTCGCCTCCAGCGGGGCGGCGGCCCCGCCGGACTTGACCGCCTCGATCGGCGCCAGGTCGCAGCTCAGATCCACGCTGACGGTGGCCCGCACGGGGACGGCGGCGGTGGAGACGATGTGCAGTTCCTCGCTGATCCCCCTCGGGTCCGCCCGGCGGACCCGGTCCACGCGGACGGTGGGGTCCGGGCCGGGATCGCCGAGCCAGCGGGCCAGGGCGACGAAGCGGGTGGTGTACGGGTCGATCGCTCCTCGGGTCAGTCCTTCCGGCTCCCGGTCGTCGACGCGCAGTTCCGCCCGGGAAAGCACCCGGGCGTCGGCGTGGAACACGCCGTGCACGCCGGTCGGGCGGATCTGGCCGGCCGCGTCACCCAGTGCGCTGGTGGGAGCGAGGACCACTCCGACCAGGTCGTGCAGCAGGGGTTGCAGGTGACGTTCGATCACGGGGACTCCAGGTGCTGATGGGTGGAACAGGGATGCCGCGGCCCGGGTGGGACGGATGTCTTGACAGATCCTCCCGGCCGGTGCAAAGTGCGAAACATTCCAGGAACTTTGAACGATCTAATCCTGCCGTATCGGAGTTGGATCGTTCAAGGCGGCGAGAGGGATTAAGTGTCGGAGAAGGTGACCATCGCGACCGTGGCCCGGCACGCCCGGGTCAGCCGGCAGACCGTGTCGAACGTGCTCAACTCGCCGCACATCGTGCGCGAGGAGACCCGGCAGCGGGTGCAGGAGGCGATCGCGGCGCTCGGCTACCGGGCCAACCAGGCCGCCCGGCAGATGCGCACCGGTCGCTCCCGGCTCATCGCGGTCCGCATCGAGCCCACCCGGGACGGGATCAACGGCTCGGTGCTCGACCGGTTCCTGCACGGGCTGACCGAGACCGCCGACGCCGCCGGCTACCGGGTGATGCTCTACACCGCCACCGACGACGACCAGGAGATCGCCACCTACGACGACCTGCTCGGCGCGTACGACCTGGACGCGTTCGTGCTCACCGGCACCAAGCACGGCGACCCGCGGACGGCCTGGCTGGCCGACCGCGCGGTGCCCTTCGTGACCTTCGGCCGGCCCTGGGACGACCCCGAGTCCCACCCCTGGGTCGACGTGGACAACGCCGACGGGACCGCCCAGGCCACCCGGCGGCTGCTCGACACCGGCCACCGCCGGATCGCATTCATCGGCTGGCCGGAAGGGTCCGGTGTCGGCGACGACCGGCGTACCGGCTGGCGCACCACGCTGGCCGCCGCCGGGCTCGACACCGATCTGCACCGGGCGACCTGGGACGGCATCGCCGAGGGTGAGCGGGCGATGCGCGACCTGCTGCACCTGGCCGAGCCGCCGACCGCGGTGGTCTGCGCCAGCGACTCGCTCGCCCTCGGTGCCCTGCAGGCCGTCCGGACGGCGGCCCCGCAGGTCGCCGTCGTGGGATTCGACGACACCCCCGTCGCCGCCGCGGTCGGCCTGACCAGCGTCAGCCAACCGCTCGCGGCCGCCGCCGGCCGCTGCGTCGAGCTGCTCACCGGCGTGCTCGACGGCACCCACCAGACCGATCCCCACGTGCTGCTCCAGCCCTCGCTGGTGCTCCGACACACCGCGTGACCACCTTCCCCCACAGGAGAGTCAGATGGCACCTCGATCCCTCACCCGAGCGGCGGTGGCCGGCCTCGCGGCCGTCGCCCTCTTCGGCTCCGCCGCCTGCGGCAGCGGCTTCGACGACAAGTCGGGCGACGCGAAGCAGTCCAGCGGTCCGGCGAACCTGCAGATCCTGATCGGGTCCTCCGGTGACGCGGAGACCAAGGCCGTGCAGGAGGCCGCCGCGAAGTGGGCGAGCTCCTCCGGCAACAGCGCGACCGTCACCCCGGCCCAGGACCTCGTCCAGCAGCTCGGTCAGGCCCTCGCCGGCGGCAACCCGCCGGACGTCTTCTACGTCGACGCCAGCCGGTTCGCCGACTACGCCAGCGTCGGTGCGCTGGAGCCGTACGCCGACAAGATCAGCAACCCGGACGACTTCTACGAGAGCCTGCGCACCGCCTTCACCTACGACGGCAAGTTCTACTGCGCGCCGAAGGACTTCTCCACCCTCGCGCTGGAGATCAACACCGATCTGTGGGCCAAGGCCGGGCTGACCGACGCCGACGTGCCGACCACCTGGGACCAGCTCACCGCCACCAGCCAGAAGATCAAGGCCAAGGGCCTGGTACCGCTCGCCCTCGGCGACACCCGGGACCGGATCGGCGCCTTCATGGTGCAGAACGGCGGGTGGCTGATCAGCAAGGACGGCAAGCAGCCCACCGCGGACACCCCGGAGAACCTCCAGTCCCTCCAGTACGTCAAGACGCTGCTCACCAGCGGGTACGCGAAGTACCCCAAGCAGCTCGACGCCGGCTGGTCCGGTGAGGCGTTCGGCAAGGGCAAGGCCGTGATGACCATCGAGGGCAACTGGATCAAGGGCGCCCTGCAGAACGACTTCCCGAAGCTGAAGTACAAGGTCGTCCCGCTGCCCGCCGGCCCGAAGGGCCAGGGCACCCTCTCCTTCACCAACTGCTGGGGCATCGCCGCCAAGAGCAAGTACAAGGACCAGGCGATCAAGTTCGTCGAGGCGATGACCGCGGGCGACCAGCAGATGGCGTTCGCCAAGGCGTTCGGCGTAATGCCGTCCCGGCAGTCCGTCCAGGACCAGTACACCTCCGCGTTCCCCACGGACAAGCCGTTCATCGACGGGGCCGCGTACGCCCAAGGACCGGTGAACGCCCCCAAGATGGACAGCGTCCTCGGTGACCTGGACACCGGCCTGCAGGGCCTGGCCAACGGCGACCCGAAGAAGGTGCTGGAGAACTTCGACAAGAACGCCAAGGCGGCGCTCGGCGGCTGAGCGGGACCGGAGGGCCCGGTGCACGCCGGGCCCTCCGGCCGGCTCCCACTCGAAGGGAGGGGAGATGGCAACCGACGCGCTCGCCGCCCCGGCCACCGCGCAGGCCGGGCCATCGCGCCGCCGCACCGGCGGCATCCGGAGCAACGAGAACGTCGCCGGCTGGATCTTCGTCGCGCCGGTGATCGTGATCCTCGGGCTGTTCCTGCTGCTGCCGATCCTGATGGCGCTCTGGGTCAGCCTGACCGACTGGAACGGGCAGGGCAGCCCGTTCACCGGCAAGGTGCCGTTCGTCGGGACGGAGAACTACACCCGACTGTTCACGGAGGACGGGCTGGCCCGCCGCGACTTCATGACCAGCATCCGGAACAACATCTACTACGTGGCGATCGTCGTACCGGCGCAGACGGTGCTGGCCCTCGGCCTCGCCCTGGTGGTCAACAACCGGATGCTGAAAGGGAAGGGGTTCTTCCGGACCGCGTTCTACTTCCCGTCGGTCACCAGCTCGGTGGCGATCAGCGTGGTGTTCCTGTTCCTGTTCGCCAACTCCGGCGCGGTGAACGCCCTGCTCCGCTCATTCGGCATCGACGGGCCGCAGTGGTTCGCCGACTCCCGCGGCGTGCTGCACCTGCTGCTCGGCGCAGTCGGGGTGGACCAGCCGCCGGCCGCGCTCACCGACGGAGGCCCGTTCGGTCTGACCTGGTGGGACTGGCTCTCCGGGCCGAGCGTCGCGATGATGTCGATCATCTGCCTGGTGGTCTGGACCACCTCGGGCACGTTCATGCTGATGTTCCTCGCCGCGCTGCAGAGCGTGCCGGTGGCGCTGGACGAGGCCAGCACCCTCGACGGGGCGAGCCGCTGGCAACGATTCCGGCACGTCACCCTGCCGTTGATCAAGCCGACCACGTTCCTGGTGCTCACTCTCGGCCTGATCGGCTCCTGGCAGGTCTTCGACCAGGTGTACGTGATGAGCCAGGGCGAGCCGGCCAAGACCACGCTCACCCCGGCGTACCTGTCCTACCGGACCGCGTTCCGGGACTTCAACTACGGCTCCGGGGCGGCGATCTCGTTCGTCCTCTTCCTGATCATCATCGTGTTCACCCTGGTCCAGCGCCGGGTGATGGCCGACCGGGACGCCGAACGACCCCGGCGCGGCTGGTGGCGGCGACGCGTACCGGAAAGGTCCTGAAGAGATGGCCGTTCTGACCGACCGGCCGCCGGCACCCGCGGTCACCCCGCGGCGCGCCGACCGCGGCTCCCGCGCCCTGGTGAACAGGTTCCTCGGGTACGCCATCCTGATCTTCTTCGGGCTGGTCTTCCTCTATCCGTTCGTCATCCAGATCGCCAGCTCGTTCAAGACCGAGCCGGATGCGGCGGCGAACCCGCTCTCCCCGGTGCCCGACCCGGTCTCACTGGCCGGCTTCGAGCGGATCTTCGCGGGCACCGCCTTCCCGCTCTGGCTCGGCAACTCGCTGCTGGTCACCGTGCTGGTGACACTCGGCCGGGTGTTCTTCGACTCGCTCGCCGGGTACGCCCTGGCTCGGCTGCGGTTCCGCGGCCGGTCCGGGCTCTTCGCCGCGATCATCGCGGTGATGGCGGTCCCCGGCGTGGTGCTGCTGATCCCGAAGTTCCTGGTGCTCAACCAGCTCGGCATGTACGACAGCTACGCCGGGCTGGTGGTGCCGCTGCTCGCCGACGCGGCCGGGGTGTTCATCATGAAGCAGTTCTTCGAGGCGATCCCGGTCAGCGTGGAGGAGGCGGCCCGGATCGACGGCGCGGGCACCTTCCGCACCTTCTGGTCGGTGGTGCTGCCGATGGCGAAGCCGGCCCTGATCACGCTGACCATCCTGTCCTTCCAGGGCTCCTGGAACGAGTTTCCGCACAGCCTGGTCGCGGTGCAGGACCCGGGCCTGTTCACCCTGCCCCGGGGCCTCGCGGACCTGGTCAGCGGCTCGCTCGGCAAGGGCACCCAGTACCCGCTCAAGCTGGGGGCGGCGCTGCTGGCCACCATCCCGGTGGCGGTGCTGTTCGTCATCTTCCAGCGGTACTTCGTCCGGGGCGCCAACGAGGGCGCCGACAAGGGCTGACCCGGCTGGCGGTCCCGCCCCGTGCCGGGACC
>JBARAE010000283.1:0-2324 GCA_049791715.1 Micromonospora sp. | reverse complement strand
GGCTGCCGGGGCGGCGCTGTTGGGCCACCGGGCCGGGCTGCGGGAGCTGCTCCGGCCGACCGGCGCCCGCTGGGGCGCGACTCTGCTGCTCGCCCCGCTGGTGGGCCTCGCCGTCGAGGTGGCCGGGCTGTTCGGGCCCGCCTGGTTCGTCGCGTACGGGCTGCTCGGGGCGGTCATCCCCGTCCTCGTCGTGGACCGGCTCCCGGCGCACCGGGCCCCATTGCGCGCGCTCGGGCTCGCCGTGCGCTTCGGCAGCCGGGCCGCCGCCATCCGGCTGCTCGGCTACGTCGCCTGGTGGCTCGTCCGGCTCGCCATCGGGCTCGGCGTCTTCTACGGCCTCACCCGGCTGGGGCTGGTGGACCTCGCCGACCCGGCCTGGGCGGTGGCGGTGGCGACGGCGGCGTGGACCGGGGTGAACGCGGTGGCCTACCCGGCGCTGGCCTGCCTCGACGCGGTGCTGCACCTGGAAACCCGGATGCGGACGGAGGGCCTGGACATCCGGCTCTCCCGCGCCCCCGCCGACACGCCGGAGCCCGTCCTGCTGGCGGCCGAGCGGTGAGCCGCTGGTGGACGGAGGCGGTCGCCGCGCTCGGCGACCGCGTCCCACTGCCGCTCGCCACGCTGATCCTGCTGCTCGCGGCGTTGCTCGCCGCCCTGGCCTGGTACCACTTCCCGGCCTGGGTGCCCCGGCGGCTGCCCCGGTTCCGGCTTCCCCGGCTGCGGCTCCCCCGGTTCCCCCGGCTCCGGCTGCCCCGCTGGCGGCTTCCCCGGCTTCCCCGGCTCCGCCGGCCGAAGCGGCCCCGCCGGCGCCCTCGCAAGGCAGACGACGCGAGGGTTCCCGCGCCCCGGGACGGTGCTGCCGACCCGCCGGCCGCGTACGCCTGCCTCGCCGACCGGCTCGCCGCCGAGGGCCGGTACGCCGAGGCGGTCCGCGAGCGGCTGCGCGACATGATCCGCGAACTGGTCGCCCGTCAGGTGATCGCGCACCGCCCCGGGATGACGGTCGCCGAGCTGACCGCGGCGGCGGCCCGGTCCCGGCCTCGGGTGCACCCGCCCCTGCACGCCGCGGGCGCGATCTTCTCCGACCTCTGGTACGCGCAGCGGCCGGCCCGCCCCGAGCACGACCGGCGGATGCGCGAACTCGCCACCGACCTACGGCGGGAGCTCGCCGACGACCCGGAGGCGGGTGATCGGCCATGACCAGCACCGCCGAGGCGAAGAGCCCGCTCAAGGCCCCGCCCCGTCGTCGCCGCCACCGGGTGCTGATCCCACTCGGGGTGGCGCTCACGCTGATCGTGGTCACCCTGGTGGCCCACGCGGTCGACCAGCCGGACCCGGGCGACCGGGGCTTCCTCTCCCCGGTAGCCACCGACGACGACGGGGGCAGCCGGCTGGCGGAGGCGCTGCGCGGGCGCGGCGTGACCGTACGGCGGGAGACCGACACCCTCCGGGCGCTGGCCGCCACCCAGCCCGGCCCGGCCACCCTCCTCGTACCGGCCCCCGAACTGGTGCACCCGGACACCGTCAGCGCCCTGGCCGAGCTGCCCGCCGGCAGCCGCCTGGTGCTGGTCGACCCGTCCCGGCGGGTGCTGGAGGGCCTGGGCGCGCCGGTGGTCCCGACCGAACGCCGCTGGGCCACCCGGGCCACCGCCCCGGACGCCGACGGCCACCGCTGCGGACTCCCCGAAGCCGAGCAGGCCGGCACGGCCGCCGCAGACCGCCAGCGGTACGCGACGCGAGAGGACTTCCTCACCCGCTGCTACTCCGGGGGCCTGGTCCGGGTGCCGTGGCGCACCGAGCTGGTGGTGATCGGGGCCAGCGACCCGTTCCGCAACGACCGGATCGGCGAGCTGGGCAACCTCGCCCTCGCCACCGGCCTGCTCGACGGTCCGCGCCCACTGGTCTGGCTGGACCTGGACGGCCCGGCGCCCGCGCCCACCTACGGCACCGGATCCGACGGCGAGCCGGCCTGGTCCCCGACCCCCGGCGGCGGCGCCACGCAGTGGCAGGACGGCGACCGACCGGGGAGCGGTGGCAGACCGCAGCAGCAGGGCGGCGACGACGGCTCCACGGACGACGAGGCGGAGGACGAGCCGTCGCCGCAGAACCCGCTCTGGGCCGCGTTCCCGGTCTGGTTCTGGGCGCTGCTCGTCCAGCTCGCCCTGGCCGGACTGCTGGCGGTGCTGTGGCGGGCCCGCCGGCTCGGCCCGCCGGTACCGGAACCGCTGCCGATCGCCGTCCGCTCCGCCGAGACGGTGCTCGGCCGGGCCCGGCTCTACCGGCGCGCCGGTGCCCGCGGCCCCGCGGCCGAGACCCTGCGGGCC
>JBARAE010000282.1:0-1508 GCA_049791715.1 Micromonospora sp. | reverse complement strand
GCCGGGAGATTTCCTCCCGGCCGCACCGCTTGGCCGCACAGTTGGAGCCCCCACTTGAACTTCGATGAGCTCTTCGGGAACTTCCCGGCACTGACCATCACCGGACTGGAACAGGGCGCGATCTACGCGCTCGTCGCTCTCGGCTACACCCTGGTGTACGGCGTCCTGCGCTTGATCAACTTCGCCCACTCCGAGGTCTTCATGGTCGGTACCTTCACCGCCTTGTGGACCTGGGAGGCCCTGGGTCACGACCAGAACTCGCCGGCCCCGGCCTTCGGCCCGCTGATCGTGGCGATCCTCGCCGGCCTGGCCGTCGCGATGCTCGCCTCGGCGACCACCGCGGTGGTCGTGGAGCTGGTCGCCTACCGGCCGCTGCGGCGCCGCAACGCCCCGCCGCTGGCCTTCCTGATCACCGCGATCGGCGCCTCGTTCGTGCTCTCCGAGTCGTTCGGCATCGGCACCGAGCGCGCGCCGTTCGGCATGCCGACGCTGATCCCGCAGGAGACGGTCTTCACCGTCTTCGGCGCCGCGGTGACCAACGTCCAGCTGCTGATCCTCGCCGTGACCCTGCTGATGATGGTCGGCCTGGACCAGTTCGTGAACCGCAGCCGCCTCGGCCGGGGCATCCGGGCCGTGGCCCAGGACGCGGACACCGCCGCCCTGATGGGCGTCAACAAGAACCGGGTCATCCTGCTGGTGTTCGTGCTCGGCGGCATCATGGCCGGCGTGGCCGCCCTGCTGTGGGACGTCCGCTACGGCTTCACCAAGTTCAACGTCGGCTTCCTGATCGGGCTCAAGGCGTTCTCGGCCGCGGTGCTCGGCGGCATCGGCAACCTGCGCGGCGCGCTGCTCGGTGGTCTGCTGCTGGGGGTGGTGGAGAACTACGCGGCCGGGCTCTTCGGTGGAGACTGGAAGGACTTCACCGGTTTCGTGTTGCTGGTCGTACTGCTGATGTTCCGGCCCACCGGCCTGCTCGGCGAATCTCTCGGGAGGGCGCGCGCATGACCGCCACCGTGGACAAGAAGCGGATGTCGGCGCTCAAGGGCCGGTGGGCGGCGATGCCGAAGCAGGTGCGCTGGACCGCGCTCGGGGCGCTGGTCGTCCTGCTCTACATCCTGCCCAACAAGTGGTTCTACGAGTACCTCGGCTTCCCGATCGGCAGCGAGTACTTCGCCCTCTACACCACCAAGTCGGACTTCGCGGCGGTGCTCTTCGACACCGCGATCTTCGTCCTGCTGGCGGTGGGGCTCAACGTCGTGGTCGGCTTCACCGGCCTGCTCGACCTCGGCTACTTCGGCTTCTACGCGGTCGGCGCGTACACCGTGGCGCTGTTGACCTCGCCGGAGAGCCGGTTCGGGACGAACTGGCCGTGGCTCGCGGCGGTGCCGGTGGCGATCGCGGTGGCGATGATCTCCGGGGTGATCCTCGGTGGTCCGACCCTGCGGCTACGCGGTGACTACCTGGCCATCGTGACCCTCGGCTTCGCCGAGATGATCCGGCTCTACGCC
>JBARAE010000281.1:0-3357 GCA_049791715.1 Micromonospora sp. | reverse complement strand
GGCCCGCAGGTCGCCCAGGCGCGGGCCGCCGGCGACGACCACCGTGTTGACGCCCTGGAGCCGGCCGCGCATCCGATCCGGCGCGTAGACCAGCAGCATCGACTGCCGCAGCACCGCGCTCACCAGGTCGGCCGCGCCGGCCACCGCGAGCAGCACCACCATCAGCCAGAGCTGCCGGGCCAGCCCGGCGGCGGCGATGGCCAGCCCCCAGCCGACCACGGCGACCACGAGGGTCCGGCCCTGCCGTTGGATCCGGCCGATCCAGCCGGAGGTCAGGCCGCCGACCATCGCGCCGATGGCGATGGCGCTGTAGAGCCAGCCCACCGCCGCGCCCCCGCCGAACCGGTTCGCGGCGATCTCCGGGAAGAGCGCCCGGGGCATGGCCAGGATCATGGCGATCAGGTCGATCGCGAACGACGAGAGCAGCACGGGGGTGGTGCCGAGGTAGCGGAGACCGTCGACGACGCTGGCCAGGCCCCCCTTGCGGGGCGTGTCGTCGCCGTCGGGATGCGGCTCCGGCGGCAGCGCCGGCATCCGGACGGTGGCCCAGACCGCCGCGGTGAAGAAGAGCGCGTCCAGGCCGTACGCGATCGGCAGCGCGACCTCGCTCCGCCAGACGGCGAAGATGAGGCCGGCCAGCAGCGGGCCGAAGACCGAGGCGGCGGTGTAGGTGGTGTAGTTCAGCGTGGTCGCCGCCGGCACCAGATCCGCCGGCACGAGGCGGGGCAGACTCGCCGTGCGGGCCGCCCCGCTGATCGCGAAGCCGACCGACTGCAGGGCCACCAGGGCCAGCAGCAGCACCGGGCTGCCCACCTTCAGCAGGGACTGGATCAGCAGCGCCAGCATCGACGCCCAGAGCACCGCCTGGCTGACGAGCAGCACGGCGCGCCGGTCGCGGGCGTCGGCGGCGGCCCCGCCCCAGAGCCCGAAGACCAGCAGCGGCAGGAACGCGGCCACGCCGAGCAGGCCGACCCAGAACGAGTCCCGGGTCAGGTCGTACATCTCCACCGGCACCGCGACGGCGGTGAACTGGAACCCCAGCATGGCGATGCCGCCGCCGAGCCAGATCCGGCGGAAGTCGGGCACGCTCAGCGGGCGCAGGTCGATCGCCCAGCGGTGCGCCCCGCGCGGCCGGGTCTCCTTGACCGCCGTCACGGCGCCAACCGCTCGGTGACCCAGACGCCACCCTCGGTACGCCGGAACACCAGCCGGTCGTGCAACCGGCTGGCCCGGCCCTGCCAGAACTCGACCGACTCGGGACGGACCCGGAACCCGCCCCAGTGCGGCGGCGGTGGGATCGGGTCGACGTCGGCGAAGCGCTCCGCCACCGCCTCGTACGCGTCGTCCAGCGCGGCCCGGTCGGGGATCACCCGGGACTGGGTGCTCGCCCAGGCGCCGAGCTGGGAGCCGCGCGGCCGGCTGGCGAAGTACCCCTCGGTCTCGGCCCGGTCGACCCGCTCGACCGGGCCGGCCACCACCACCTGGCGCTGCATCGGGAACCAGGGGAAGACCAGGCTGGCCCACGGGTTGACGCTCAGCTCGGCACCCTTGCGCGAGTCGTAGTTGGTGAAGAAGACGAACCCCTCCGGGTCGTACCCCTTGAGCAGGACGGTCCGGCCGCTGGGCCGGCCGGCGGCGTCGGCGGTGCCGACGATCATCGCGTTCGGCTCGGGGAGCGGGTGTGCCACCGCCTCGACGAACCAGCGGCCGAACTGGGCGTGCCAGTCGGGCGCCAGATCGGCCTCGGAAAGGCCCTGGTCCGCCGCGTACTCGTTACGCATGGCCGCCGGGACAATTGTGTCGCCCGTCACGTTCCTTCTCCCCCTCGTGGCGCGGTACGCGTCCCCCGACGCTGGCCAGACCCCACCGCACAGTCTGGCCGAGGGGGTGAGCTTGTCCACCCCGGGGGATGTCGCGTGCGGCACAGTCACGGCGGGTCGCGCCGCCCCTTGCCCAGCAGGCAAGATGTTCCGAACACGTCCCTGAGGGTCCCCTGCAGGCGCTCGGCCGACCGGGCCTGAGCCCCGGGCGGGCGCACCGAGCAGAGCCAGGAGAAGCGACATGGCCGATTTCAAACCCGGGCTGGAAGGCGTCGTAGCTTTCGAGACCGAGATCGCCGAGCCCGACCGTGAGGGTGGCGCGCTGCGCTATCGCGGCGTCGACATCGAGGATCTGATCGGCCAGGTCTCCTTCGGCAACGTCTGGGCGCTGCTGGTCGACGGGCGCTTCGGCCCGGGCCTGCCGCCGGCGGAGCCGTTCCCCGTGCCGGTGCACTCCGGTGACATCCGGGTCGACGTGCAGTCCGCCGTCGCCATGCTCGCCCCGTACTGGGGGCTCAGCCAGCTGCTCGACATCTCCGACGAGCAGGCCCGCGAGGACCTGGCCCGGGTGTCGGTCACCGCGCTCTCCTTCGTCGCCCAGTCCGCGCGCGGCCTGGGCCTGCCGGCCGTGCCGCAGAAGGAGATCGACAAGGCGGAGACGATCGTCGAGCGCTTCATGAAGCGCTGGCGGGGTGAGCCGGACCCGCGGCACGTCAAGGCCGTCGACGCGTACTTCATCTCGGCCGCCGAGCACGGCCTGAACGCCTCCACGTTCACCGCCCGGATCGTCGCCTCCACCGGCGCCGACGCCGCGGCGTGCATCTCCTCCGGCATCGGCGCGCTCTCCGGCCCGCTGCACGGCGGCGCCCCCTCGCGGGTGCTGAGCATGCTGGAGGCCGTCGAGCGCAGCGGCGACGCCGAGGGGTACGTCAAGGGCGTCCTCGACCGCGGCGAGCGGCTGATGGGCTTCGGCCACCGGGTCTACCGGGCCGAGGACCCGCGCGCCCGCGTGCTCCGCCGCACCGCCAAGGAGCTGGGTGCGCCCCGCTTCGAGATCGCCGAGGCCCTGGAGAAGGCCGCGCTGGCCGAGCTCCAGGCCCGCCGCCCGGACCGGGTGCTCGCCACCAACGTCGAGTTCTGGTCGGCCGTGGTGCTGGACTTCGCGGAGGTGCCGGCCCACATGTTCACCTCGATGTTCACCTGTGCCCGGATGGGCGGTTGGTCCGCTCACATCCTCGAGCAGAAGAGGCTCCAGCGGCTGGTCCGGCCGTCGGCCCGGTACATCGGCCCGGGCAGCCGGAAGCCGCAGCAGGTCGAGGGCTGGGACGCCATCCCGCACGGCGTCTGAGATGTAAGGAGGGGCCCCTTCTCAACGCCTGCGGCAGAGAAGGGGCCCCCCTTTGACCCCTCCGAAGGGCCCGGTCCGCCAGGGACCGGGCCCTTCCGCATGTGGCGCATCCCTCAGCGCGCGGTATGGGACCAGCCGTCGGACGACCCCGCCAGGGTGCGAGGATGAAGGCCGGCAGTGTCGCCGGAC
>JBARAE010000280.1:0-11143 GCA_049791715.1 Micromonospora sp. | reverse complement strand
GGCGAGATGTACGAGGCGGTGCCCAGCACCGAGCCGGCGGCGGTGAGCTGGCCGACCAGGTCGGAACGGGCGATGCCGAAGTCGGTGAGCACCAGCGTGCCGTTCGGCCGGACCAGCAGGTTGCCGGGCTTCACGTCCCGGTGCACGATGCCCTTCTCGTGCGCGGCGTGCAGTGCGTCCGCAGCCTGAGCGAGCAGGGCCATCGTCCGCGCCGGGGTGAGCCGGCCGACCCGGCTCAGCGTCGCCGACAGCGCGTCACCCTCGACGTACTCCATCACCAGGAAGGCGACGTGCTGGTCGCTGCCGAAGTCGTAGACGTCGACCACGCCGGGGTGGTTGATGGTGGCCATGGTGCGCGCCTCGCCGCGGAACCGCTCGGCGAAGCCCGGCTCGTCGAGCAGCGCGGGCAGCAGGCTCTTCACCGCGACCGTACGGCCGAGCACCTGGTCGGTGGCGCGCCAGACGTCCCCCATGCCACCGCTGGCGATCCGCTCGTCGAGACGGTAGCGGCTGCCGAGCTGCACCCCAGGGCTCAGCATCTCAGCGGCCCCTGGAGTCGGCGACCACCGCGGCCATGATCTTGCCGGCGATCCGGGCCGCCTCGTGGCTGCCGCCGCTGCCGGCCCGCTCCAGCTCCACACAGACCGCGGAGATCGCGTTGCCGTTCTTGTCGATGACGAAGCCGATGAACCAGCCGTGGTCGGGGGTGTCCGGGCCGGACTGCGCGGTACCGGTCTTGCCGCCGACGGTGTAGCCGTCAATGCGGGCCGACTTTCCGGTGCCGTTCTCGACCACGCTGACCATCATGTCCTTGAGGTCGCCGGCGACCTGGCCGCTCACCGGTCGGCGCAGCTCCCGCGGCTCGGCGGTGTAGTAGCTGGTGGTGCGGTCCGGCGCAAGGAGCTGCTTGACCAGGTACGGCCGCATCTGGGCGCCGCCGTTGGCGACCGCTCCGGCGATCAGCGCGCCCTGCAGCGGAGTCATCCGCACGTCCCGCTGGCCGATGGAGGACTGAGCCAGGGCGGCCGGGTCGGTGGCCCCGCCGGGGGCCTCCATGTCACCGGTCCGGCTGGCGGCCACCGACAGCCCGCCCTCGCCGAGCTGCCCGACGGTGAGGTCCTCCTGCTCGAAGCCGAACTGACGGGCCTTTTCCTTGATCTTGTCCGCGCCGAGCCGCACGCCGAGCTGGGCGAAGCCGGTGTTGCAGGACTCGGTGAGCGCCTGGATCAGGGTCACCTGGTCCTGCGGGCAGATCGAGTCCGCCGCGTTCCTGATCGGCTGACCGGAGGTCGGCGGGGTCCAGCTCTGCCCGGCCGGAATCCTGGTCGCCGTGGTGAGGCCGTTCTCCAGCGCCGCCGCCGAGACGATGACCTTGAAGGTCGAGCCGGGCGGCAGCGTCTCGGACAGGGCGCGGTTCTTCAGCGGACCGGCCGGGTCCTTGTCGAGCTTGTTGTACGCGGCCGCGGCCTCATTGGTGTCGTGGCTGGTCAGCGGGTTCGGGTCGAAACTGGGCATGGAGACCAGTGCCTGCACCGCCCCGGTGCGCGGGTCGATCGCGATCGCCGCGCCCTTTGTCGCCCCGACCTGGTTGTCCTGCAACTGCTTGTACGCCGTCTCCTGGGCCCGCTTGGAGATGGTGAGCAGGACGTTCCCGCCACCGGTCTTGTCCCCGGTGAACATGTCCTTGAGCCGGTTGGCGAACAGCTGGTCGCTGGTGCCGGCGAGGAAGTCGTTCTCGGTCTTCTCGATGCCGGTGTCGGCGAGGTTGACCCCCTTGTAGCCGAGCACGTGCGCGTACATGGCCCCTTCGGGGTAGGTGCGCAGGAACTTCAGCTTGCCGCTGGTCGCCTTGCTGGTGGCCAGCGCGGTACCGCCCGCCTCGATGTTGCCCCGCTTGCGCTCGTACTCGGCCACCTGGACCCGGCCGTTGTAGTCGCTGTTGCGGTACTCGTCGGCCTTGTACGCCTGGATCCAGTTCAGGTTCGCAAAAAGCAGGCCGAACAGGATCATGACGACCACGCCGACGCGGCGCAGGGGTGCGTTCACGGCCGGATCACCTCCGTGGGGGCACCGTGCAGCTGCTCGGGTGCGCCACCCGCCGGGCGGGCCGCGGGGCCGCCTCCGCTCACCGGCCGCCGGGCACCGTCGGAGACCCGGAGCAGGACCGCGATGAGCAGCCAGTTCGCCATCAAAGACGAGCCGCCGGCGGAGAGGAACGGGGTGGTCTGGCCGGTCAGCGGGATGAGCTTGCTGATACCGCCGACGATGACGAAGACCTGCAGCCCCAGGGTGAAGGCGAGACCGCCGGCGAGCAGCTTGCCGAACGAGTCCCGCACCGCGAGCGCCGCCCGCAGGCCGCGCTCGACGATCAGCAGGTAGACCACCAGCAGCGCGGAAAGGCCGAAGAGGCCGATCTCCTCACCGATGCCGGCGAAGATGAAGTCGGTCTGCACCTCGGGCAGCAGGGTGGGCTGGCCGCCGCCCGGTCCGGCGCCGAAGAGGCCGCCGGTGCCCAGGGTGAGCAGGCCCTGGACGAGCTGGTAACCGCGGTCGTACGGCTCGGCGAACGGGTCCAGCCAGATCTGCGCCCGGTCGTAGAAGTTGAGGAACGGGCCGCCGACCGTGCTGCCGAGGACGTACGCCAGGTAGGCGCCGCCGAAGAAGAGCACGAGACCGATCAGCAGCCAACTCACCCGTTCGGTGGCGATGTAGAGCGTCACCACGAACATGCCGAAGTAGAGCAGCGAGGTGCCCAGGTCCTTCTCGAAGACCAGGACCAGCAGGCTGATGATCCAGACCACGAGCACGGGGCCCAGGTCGCGGCCGCGCGGGAAGTCGATGCCGAGCACCCGCCGGCTGGCCAGCGACAGCACCTCCCGCTTGCGGACCAGGTAGTACGCGAAGAAGGCGAGCAGGGCCAGCTTGGCGAACTCGCCCGGCTGGATGGAGAAGCCGCCGATCCGGATCCAGAGCTTCGCGTTGTTGATCTCGGAGAACCGGGCCGGGAGCACCGCCGGGATCATCACCAGCACGATGCCGGCCAGCCCCAGGGTGTACGCGTACCGGGAGAGCGAACGGTGGTCCCGCATGATCGCGAGCAGCCCGGCGGCCAGGATCACCGCGGCCAGCGTCCAGGCGAGCTGGCGGCCACCGGTACCGGCGAAGATGGCCAGGTCCGCCCGCTCGGCCGGGGCCGCCTTGGCCAGGTCGTACCGGCGCAGGAAGCCCACCCCGATGCCGTTGAGCAGGGCGACCGCCGGCAGCAGCGCCGGATCGGCGAACGGCGCCAGCCACCGGATCACCAGGTGCAGGCCGAGGAAGACCAGCCCCAGCGCGGCGGCCGGCAGCCAGAAGTCGGACGTGACCGTGTCCAGCACGTTCGCCTCGACGGTCGCCGAGTACGCGGCCACCAGGACCATCGCCAGCAGCAGCAGCGACAGCTCGGCGTTACGCCGGGACCGGGCCAGGCGTACGCCGGGCTGCTCGCCCGTCGAGGCGGGCGAGGCTGCCGGTACGGCGGCTGCGGTCACGGGTGCGTCCTCGGTGTCGAGCCGACGCTCACTCCGGCGACCGGCAGCCCGCCGGGTCGACCGGGGGGACGGTGTCGGAGGGGACGGCGTCGGGCGTGGTGGTCGGCGCGGCGGGGCTGGCGGTGGTGACCGGTCGGCCGCTGGCGCTGACGGCCGGCGCCACCGGGGAGGCGGTCGGCCCGGCCGTGGGGCTGACCGCCGCCGCCGTGGGGCTCGGCGGGCAGAGCGGCTTGAGGTTCGGGTTGGCCGGGTCGTCGCTGGTCAGCTCGGCCAGCCGGCGTACCGCGTCCCGTTCGCTCTTGGCCTGGATGCCCTGCTTGACCTGCTCCTGCGCGGCCAGGGTGAGGTCGTCCAGCCTGGCCTCACTCGTGGAATGCACGCTGGACAGGTCGAGGCCGGCGATCTGCCCCGGCACGCCGCGGAACACGGCGAGCTGGCCGGAGTCGGTGGCGCCGACGTAGTACTGGCGCTGGGTGTAGCTCCAGCCGGCGAAGAGGCCGCCACCGAGGATGACCAGCAGGGCCAGCAGCATGGCCACGCCCCGCAACGGGTTGTGCCGGCGCCGCTCCGGCTCGTCGTCGCGATTGTCCGCCGGCTCCTCCGGCGCGGACGGGCGCGGGGCGGAGAGGGCGGAGGCGCGTGCGGCCGGGGTGGAGACGTCGGCCGAGGTGGCCATGCCCCGGTCACGGGCGGCGGCGCCGCCGACGATCGGGGACGCCTCCACGATGTCCTCGTCGGTGGCGTCGGCGATGATCACCGTGATGTTGTCCGGACCACCGCCGCGCAGGGCCAGCTGCACCAGGCGCTCGACGCACTTCTGCGGATCGGCGTACTCCCGCAGGGTGTCGCCGATGGTGTCCGCGCTGACCACGCCGGAGAGCCCGTCGCTGCAGATCAGGTAGCGGTCGCCGGGGAGCACCTGGCGGACGGAGTACTCGGGGTCGATGTCCCGGCCGTCCAGCGCCCGGGTGAGCAACGAGCGCTGGGGGTGGCTGCTCGCCTCCTCCGCGCTGATCCGACCCTCGTCGACGAGCATCTGGACGTAGGTGTCGTCCTTGGTGATCTGCGCGAACTCGCCGTTGCGCAGAAGGTAGGCCCGCGAGTCACCGATGTGGACCATGCCGAGCTTGCTGCCCGAGAAGAGGGTGGCGGTGAGCGTGGTGCCCATCCCCTCCAGCTGCGGGTTGGCATCCACGGTGTCGCGGAGCTGCTGGTTGGCGGTGCCCACGGCTGATCGCAGCGCGTCGACGAGGGCGTCCCCGGGGACGTCCTCGTCGAGGGGCGCCATGGCACCGATGACGATGTTGCTGGCGACGTCACCGGCGGCCATACCGCCCATGCCGTCGGCGACGGCGAGCAGCCGCGGCCCGGCGTAGACGGAATCCTGGTTACCGTCTCGGATCAGACCGCGGTCGCTGTGGGCCGCATAGCGCAGGGTCAGAGTCATGGCCGTAATTCGAGAGAGGTGCGGCCGATCCGGATCGGCACGCCGAGGGGGACGGGGGTTGGTCCGGTGACCTTAGCGCGATCCAGGTATGTGCCGTTAGTCGAGCCGAGGTCCTCCACGAACCACTGCCCGTCGCGCGGCACGAGCCGGGCGTGCCGCGCGGAGGCGTAGTCGTCGGTGATCACCAACGTCGAGTCCTCGGCCCGCCCGATCGTGATCTGAGCCTCACCGAGGGTGATTCGGGTGCCGGCCAACTGGCCGGCGGTGACGACCAGCTGGTGCGCGGCCCTGCCCCGCTTCACCTTCGCCGGCTTCGCCGCCTGCCCGGTCGAGGCACCGACCCCGCGCGGCGCGGCCACCAGTCGCCCGGACCGGGCACCGGCGAAGAGGTCCCGGCGAATGACGCCGACCACCGTGAACACGAAGATCCACAGCAGGATGAGGAACCCGAACCGGGCGACGGTGATGACGAGTTCCGGCAAGGCGGGTCAGCCGTCCACGCGGAAGGTCAGGGTGGTCGTGCCGAGCTGGATCATGTCGCCCGGGTTGAGAGCGACGGCGGAGACGCGCTGGCCGTTGACCATGGTGCCGTTGGTGGAGCCGAGGTCGGTCAGCACGACCTGGCCGCCGTCGAAGTCCAGCCGGGCGTGCCGACGGGAGATGCCGACGTCCGGCAGGCGCAGGTTGGCCTGGTCGCCGCGACCGATCACGGTCGAGCCCATCTGCAGCGGGTAGGTGCGACCGTCGCCCGAGACCAGCCGGACGTTGCGACCGCCGCCGTGCCCCGGCGGCGGGCCGTAGCCGCCGCCCTGGTCGTACGCGGGGTACGCCGGGCCGGCGTCGTAACCGCCGGGCGCGGAGACCGGGGCGACGTCGCCACCGGTGTAGACCTCGGCGGTGACCCGGAACATGCCGGTGTCCAGCCCCTCGCCGCGCTCGATCTCGACGATCACGTCGCCGTAGACCGTCCACGCCTGCTCGCCGATGAACTCCGCCTGCGACTGGGCCAACTCCTGGGCCAGCGCGGCGGCGTACGGCGCCAGCCGACTGTGGTCGTACGGCGAGAGATCGATCACGTAGCGGTTGGGCACCAACGTGCGCCCACCGGCCAGGATCGCCTTGTGCGCCTCGGCCTCCCGCTGCATGGCGTTGAGGATCTCCACGGGGTGGACCACCCCTTTGAAGACCTTGGCGAAGGCCCCCTCTACCAGGCCTTCCAGACGCTTCTCGAAGCGTTGCAGCACGCTCACCGGCTCCTCCTCGGGTCCCGAGGCAATGATGGTATCTGGACACCGCCCTCGCAGCTCACATGCCGCTCGGCCGGCAGCCGACGGGTCGTTCGATGGGACGCCTGCCACCGTGCTACAGTTTCGTCCGCCACGAACGGTGATCGCTCGTGGCGATGACCGGTCACAGCGTAATATGTCCGGGCACCCGCCGCAGGCTGCGGGAGCGGGATGAGATACGGTGTTGCAGGTCAGCCACGGGGAAGTGGCGGAATGGCAGACGCGCACGGTTCAGGTCCGTGTGCCCGAAAGGGCGTGGGGGTTCAACTCCCCCCTTCCCCACCATGACGAGGGCTCCGCATCAGCGGGGCCCTCGCGTCGTTTCGGGGCCGTGCTGGACGTCACGCTATGCTCCGATGGTTTCCCTGCCCCTATGGACCAGGAGTGGCGTGTGAGTGTCGCGTTGGTGACCGGTTCGGGCGGTCTGATCGGGTCCGAGGCGGTCCGGCACTTCGCCGGTCTCGGTCTCGACGTGGTCGGCATCGACAACGACATGCGGCAGGAGTTCTTCGGCGCCGAGGCGTCGACCGCCTGGAACGTCCGGCGGCTGACCGACGAGCTGGGCTCGTCGTACTCCCACCACAGCATCGACATCCGGGACCGGGACGCGCTGGGGAAGCTCTTCGCGCGGTACGGGCGGGACATCGCCGTGGTGATCCACACCGCCGCCCAGCCGTCGCACGACTGGGCCGTGCGCGACCCGTTCACCGACTTCGACGTCAACGCCGGCGGCACCCTCAACGTGCTGCAGAACGTCCGCGAGCACTGCATCGAGGCGCCGGTGGTCCACTGCTCGACCAACAAGGTCTACGGCGACCGGCCGAACAGCCTCCCGCTGAGGGAACTGGAGACCCGGTACGAGCTGCCCGAGAGCCACCCGTACTACCAGGGCATCCGCGAGGACATGCCGATCGACGCCTGCCTGCACTCCGTCTTCGGCGCGTCGAAGGTCGCCGCCGACGTGATGGTGCAGGAGTACGGCCGCTACTTCGGCATGCGGACCGCCTGCTTCCGGGGCGGCACGCTGACCGGCCCGGCGCACTCCGCGACCGAGCTGCACGGCTTCCTCGGGTACGTGATGCGCGCGAACATGGAGCGCCGGACGTACAAGATCTTCGGTTACCAGGGCAAGCAGGTCCGGGACGCGATCCACAGCTCGGACGTGGTGTCGGCGTTCGAGGCGTTCTTCCGCAGTCCGCGCTCGGCGGCGGTCTACAACCTGGGTGGCGGCCGGCACTCCAACATCTCGATGCGCGAGGTCTTCGCCCTGGCCGAGGAGATCACCGGCAAGGAGATGATCAGCGAGTACGTCGAGGCGAACCGGATCGGCGACCACAAGTGGTGGATCGGCTCGAACGAGGCGTTCCAGGCCGACTATCCGGACTGGAAGCAGGTCTACGACGTACCCATGATCGCCCGCGAGATCTACGAGGCGAACGTGGAGAAGTGGGTGCCGCAGGCATGAGCACCGGGACCAAGCGGAACGTGCTCGGCGTGCTGGTCGACGTCACCGACTACGCCGCGGCGACCGAGGCGGTCGTCGTGGCGGCGCACGACCGTCGCCCGCTGGCCCTCACCGCGCTCGCGGTGCACGGGGTGATGACCGGGGTGCTCGACCCCGCGCACAACGCCCGGCTCAACTCGTTCGACGTGGTGACCCCCGACGGCCAGCCGGTCCGCTGGGCGCTCAACCTGCTGGCCGGTGCGGGCCTCACCGACCGGGTCTACGGCCCGGAGCTGACACTGCGGGTGCTCGCCCGGTTCGCCGCCGAGGGGCTTCCGGTGTACCTCTACGGCTCCACCGAGGAGACCCTGGCGCGGCTGATCCCGGCGCTGGAGGCGAAGTTCCCGGCCCTCAAGATCGCCGGTGTCGAGCCGTCGAAGTTCCGCGCGGCGCAACCCGGCGAGGACGGCGAGATCGCCGATCGGATCAAGGCCAGCGGCGCCCGGCTCGTCCTGGTCGGGCTGGGCTGCCCCCGGCAGGAGGTCTTCGCGTACGCCATGCGGCCGCTGCTGGACATGCCGTTGATGGCCGTCGGCGCGGCGTTCGACTACCACGCCGGCCTGCTGCGGAACCCGCCGGCCTGGATGCAGCGCGCCGGCCTGGAGTGGTTCTGGCGGCTCGGCCTGGAGCCGAGGCGGC
Source organism: Micromonospora sp. (assembly GCA_049791715.1). Lineage (GTDB taxonomy): Bacteria > Actinomycetota > Actinomycetes > Mycobacteriales > Micromonosporaceae > Micromonospora. Next base: position 2,737 of record JBARAE010000280.1, on the reverse strand, counting down.
TCTGGCGTCGGTACGTGATCCTCAACCCGGCCTACCTGGTCAGGCTCGCCGCGCAGAAGACCGGCCTGTGGAAGGCCACCCCGCCGCCGGCGGCCACCGAACGTCTCGCCACCTTCGCGGTCTGACCGCACGACGACGCCCGGCGGCCCCCCGTGCAGGGTGACCGCCGGACGCCGGTGGGAAGGTTGGCTCAGGAGACGTTCAGCGCGGTGTCGTCGATGACGAACGAGGTCTGCAGGGAGTAGTCCTCCACCCCGGTGAACTTGATCTGGACGGTCTGGCCGGCGTAGGCGCCCAGGTTGAACGACCGCTGCGCGTAGCCGGTGTTCTTGTTCAGGTTCGAGTACGTGGCGAGGGTCGCCAGCACCGAACCGCTGCTGTTGAGCACCTGCACCTTGAGGGTGTCGTACGCGGTGCTGGTGGTGGTCTCCGACGTGTCGATGTGCAGCCAGAAGCTGAGGCTGTACGAGGAGCAGCCGGCCGGCAGGCTCACCGACTGGGCCAGCGTGTCGGTGTGCGAGCTGCCGTACCCGTCCAGCCAGGCGTTCCAGGTGCCGGAGCGGGGCGGCTCACCGGACGAGCCGTACTGGCCGATCACGCCGGAGGTGGAGCTCCAACCGGTGTTCCCCGACTCGAAGCCCGGGTTGGCGAGCTTCTGGCCGGCGCCGGTGCAGCCACCGGTGCCGCTGACGGTGAGGGAGTAGCTCGCCGTCTTCGTGCCGGACGCCGCCGTACCGCTGATCGTGACGGCGTACGTCCCGGCGGGAGTGCTCGCGGAGGTGGTGACGGTCATCGTGGACGACCCGCCCGAGGTCACCGTGGACGGGTTGAACGAGGCGGTGGCGCCGCTGGGCAGGCCGCTCGCGGAGAGGCTGACCGACTGGGCCGAGCCGCTGGTGGTGGAGGTGCTGACGGTGGCGGTCACCGAACCGCCCGGCGTGGTGGAGCCGGAGGTGGGCGACACCGAGACGGAGAAGTCGTTGGTCGGCGGCGGGGTGCTGCCGTTGACGACGTAGAGCAGCCTGTTCGGTGAGCCGGTCCCGGCGTTGGTCACCACGCCACTGGTGGCGTTGTTCACCAGGTAGTCGCGGACCTGCTGCGGCGTCCAGGACGGGTTGGCACTGGCCACCAGCGCCGCCGCGCCGACCACGTGCGGCGTCGCCATCGACGTGCCGCTGATGGTGTTGGTGGCGGTGTCGCTGCTGTTCCAGGCCGAGGTGATCGACGAGCCCGGCGCGAAGATGTCCAGGCAGGTGCCGATGTTCGAGAACGACGACCGGGCGTCGGTGTTGGTCGTCGAGCCGACCGTGATCGCCTCCGCGGTCCGGGCCGGGGAGGTGTTGCAGGCGTCCGCGCCGGAGTCGTTGCCGGCCGCCAGGCCGTACGTGACACCGGAGCTGATCGAGTTCCGCACGGCCGTGTCCAGGGTGCTGGCCGCGCTGCCGCCGAGGCTCATGTTGGCCACCGCCGGCTTGACCGCGTTCTGGGTGACCCAGTCGACGCCGGAGATCACGCCGGAGTTGGTGCCGCTGCCCTGGCAGTTGAGTACCTTGACCGCGACGAGCTGCACGCCCTTGGCCACCCCGTACGACGATCCGCCGACCGTGCCGGAGACGTGCGTCCCGTGGCCGTTGCAGTCGGTGTTGTTGGTGTCGACGGTGTTCGTGCCCCAGGTCGCCCGCCCGCCGAAGTCGGTGTGGGTGGTCCTGATGCCGGTGTCGATGATGTAGGCGTGCACGTTGCTCGCCGTGTTCGGGTAGGTGTACGAGCTGTTCAGCGGTAGGTTCCGCTGGTCGATCCGGTCCAGGCCCCAGGACGGCGGGTTGGTCTGGGTGCCGGAGATCGAGACGGTGTGATTCTGTTCGACGTACGCCACCGCTGGGTCCGCGGCGATCCGCGCGGCGGCCTGCGCGCCGACCCGGACCTCGAAGCCGCGCAGTGCGGCCTGCCAGGTTCGCGCCACCGTGCCACCGTGCCGGGCGGTCAGCCGCTGCGCGGTGTCGACGACGTGGCTGGGGGCGACGGCGCTGTCCTTCAACACGACGATGTAGCTGTCGGCCACCGCGGTGGCACCGCCGGCGTCCCGGATCACTCCGGTCGGCTCCGCAGCCTGGGCGGGCGAGGCTGCGGCGAGCATCGTCAGGGCGGCCACGCCGACGAGTACGGACCTGTGTGGGAGACCCATCTCCCTACCTCCCTCCGACCGGCACGCGAGCGTCCGCCCGGTGAGGCAGGCAGATCGACGCTGACCGATCAAGCCCGAGACTAGGTCACCGGTGGCGAGACATTGAAGATGTCGAAATTTCCATATCACCGGCGAGATGGCCCCTACGGGCTGGCCTACGGGACGAACCGGGGACCGACCCGGATTCGGTGCGCGTCGAAACGGGCAAGGCTGACGGTATGGATGACCATCTCGGCGTTCTGCTCCCGGTCGCCGCCGTCTGGCTGACCGCCGGGATCGTCGCGGACGGGCTGCCCCGGCTGGACCGCGCCCGCGCCCTCCGCCGGCGGGCGGGATGGTTGTCCGCCCTGACCCTGAGCGGACTCGCCCTCACAACCGTGCTGCTGGTCGCGGGCCTGCAGAGTGCCGGCACGACGCCGGTCGACCGGGCCGCCGGCGGTCTCGCCCTCGCGGCCGTCCCGGCCACGGTGGTCGCGGTCTGCACGGTACGGCGGATCCGGCGGCTGCGGGCCGGCGCCGGGGCCTTCGCCGCCGCGCCGGACACACCCGCCC
>JBARAE010000279.1:0-3964 GCA_049791715.1 Micromonospora sp. | reverse complement strand
GCGGAGGCCGGCGCGGTGGCCGTGCTGACCGACCCGGCGGGCGCGGAGTTGGCCGCCGGGGCGGGCCTGCCCGTCGTCGTGGTGGCCGATCCCCGGGCGGTGCTCGGCGCGGTCGCCTCCACCGTCTACGGCGATCCCACCGAGGCGCTGACCGTGATCGGGGTGACCGGCACCGCCGGCAAGACCTCCACCGCGTACCTGATCGAGTCCGGGCTGCGCGCCGCCGGCCACACCACCGGCCTCATCGGCACCGTGGAGACCCGCCTGGGCGACCTGGTGATCGACAGCGTGCGGACCACCCCGGAGGCAACCGACCTGCACGCGATGCTCGCCGCCGCCCGGGAGCGCGGGGTGACCGCGGTGGTCATGGAGGTCTCCAGCCACGCCCTGGCGATGGGGCGGGTCGGCGGGGTCCGGTTCGCGGTCGGCGGCTACACCAACTTCGGCTCCGACCACCTGGACTTCCACGCCGACCAGGCGGACTACTTCGCGGCGAAGGCGCAGCTCTTCGACGGCCGCTGCGCGGTCGAGGTGCTCAACCGCGACGACCCGGCGCTGCGCCCGCTGTTCAAGCCGGCCACGGTCAGCTACTCGGCGGCCGGTGACCCGACCGCCAGCTGGTACGCCACCGACGCCGACGGCGAGGGGTACGCCCAGCGGTTCACCGCGCACGGCCCGGACGGGCTGACCGTCCCGGCCGGGGTGGCCCTGCCGGGGCGGCACAACGTGGCGAACGCGCTGCTGGCCATCGCCGCGCTGGTGGCCGTCGGGGTGGACCCGGTGACCGCGGCGTCCGGCGTGGCGGCCTGTGGCGGGGTACCGGGACGGCTGGAACTGGTCAGCGGCGACGCCCCGGTGCGCGGCGTGGTCGACTACGCGCACAAGGCGGACGCGATCGTCGCCGCCCTGGCCGCACTGCGCGAACTGAGCACCGGCCGGCTGATCTGCGTCATCGGCGCGGGCGGCGACCGGGACCGGGGCAAGCGGCCGGTGATGGGCGCGGCCGCCGCGGAGGGAGCCGACGTGGTGCTGGTGACCGACGACAACCCGCGGACGGAGGACCCGTCCGCGATCCGGGCGGAGGTGCTCGCCGGGGCGTACGCGGCCAACACGCCGGCGCGGATCATCGAGGTGGACGGCCGGCGGGCGGCGATCGTCGAGGCGGTCCGGCTGGCCGAGCCGGGCGACGTGGTGGCGGTGCTCGGCAAGGGGCACGAACGCGGCCAGGAGGTCGCCGGCGAGGTGCACCCCTTCGACGACCGGGTGGAGCTGGCCGAGGCCTTGCGGGCGCGCTTCGGGGACCGGGCGGGTCAGCGGTGATCGCGTTGAGCCTCGCCGAGGTCGCCTCGGCGGTCGACGGGCGGCTGGTCGCCGCCGACCCGGACGTCCGGGTCACCGGCTCGGTCGAGTTCGACTCCCGCAAGGTCGGTCCGGGCGGCCTGTTCGTGGCGTTCCCCGGCGAGAAGGTGGACGGGCACGACTACGCGGCCGGCGCCGTCCAGGCCGGCGCGGTGGCGGTGCTCGGCACCCGGGAGGTGCCCGGTGTGCCGATGGTGCTGGTCGACGACGCGTTGACGGCGATGGGCAAGCTGGCCCGTACGGTGGTCGATCGGCTGCCCGGGCTGACCGTGATCGGGCTGACCGGCTCGTCCGGCAAGACCACCACCAAGGATCTGATCGCCCAGCTCGCCGTCCGGCTCGGCCCCACCGTGGCGCCGCCCGGCTCGTTCAACAACGAGCTGGGCCACCCGTACACCGCGTTGCAGGCCGGGCCGGAGACGCGCTACCTGGTGATGGAGAAGGGCGCCCGCGGGGTGGGGCACATCCGCTACCTCTGCGACGTGGTGCCGCCGCGGATCTCGGTGGTGCTCAACGTGGGCGTCGCGCACATCGGCGAGTTCGGCTCGGTGGAGACCATCGCGCTGGCGAAGGGGGAGCTGGTCGAGGCGCTGCCCGCGGACGGGCTGGCGGTGCTCAACGCCGACGACCCGCTGGTCGACGCGATGGCCGGTCGCACCCGGGCCCGGGTGGTCCGGTACGGCGAGTCGGAGCGGGCCGACGTGCGGGCCGTGGACGTGACGCTGGACGAGCGGGGGCGGCCGTCGTACACCCTGGTCACGCCGGAGGGCAGCGCGGCCGTGACGCTCGGGCTGACCGGGCGGCACCAGGTCTCGAACTCGCTGGCCGCCGCGGCGGTGGCGCGGGAGCTCGGCATGCCGCTGGCCGACCTGGCCGTCGCGCTCGGTGAGCTGGGGCTGGTCTCCACCCGGCGGATGGACGTCTTCGAGCGCCCCGACGGGGTCACCGTGATCGACGACTCGTACAACGCCAACCCGGCGTCCACGGGGGTCGCGCTGCGGGCGCTGGCGAGCATGCGGGGGGAAGGGCGTACCGTCGCGGTGCTCGGCTACATGGCCGAGTTGGGCGCGTTCGAACGGGAGGGACACCAGCAGGTCGGCCGGCTGGCGGCCGAACTGGGCATCGACCGGCTGCTCGTGGTGGGCGAGCCGGCCGCGCCGATCCACGAAGGCGCGACAGCGGTAGGCAATTGGGGAGGAGAGTCGGTGCTGCTCACCGATCAGGCGGCGGCCGTCGAGGTGCTGCGGGGCGAGCTACGTCCGGGTGACGTGGTCCTGGTGAAGGGCTCCCGGTACCGCACCTGGGAGGTGGCGGACGCGCTGCGCGCGGACGTCGCGAACGGGGCGGCCTCATGAGGGCGGTGATCGTCGCCGTCGGGGTCGCGTTCCTGATCTCGCTCTTCGGCACGCCGATCGCGATCAAGGTGTTCACCCGGCTGAAGGCCGGGCAGCCGATCCGGGCCGAGGGCCCGGCCATGCACCAGACCAAGAAGGGCACGCCGACGATGGGCGGCGTGGTCTTCATCCTGGCCACGGTGATCGCGTACGTCGCCGGCCACCTGGCGCTGACGACCCTGCCGGACGCACAGATCGCCCAGGTGGAACCGACCATCACCGCGCTGGTGCTGCTGGGTCTGATGGTCTTCTCCGGGGCGGTCGGTTTCATCGACGACTTCCTGAAGGTGCGCAAGCGGCACAGCGGCGGGCTGAACAAGCGCGGCAAGCTGGCCGGCCAGATCCTGGTCGGGGCGATCTTCGGTGTCGTCGCGCTCTACTTCCCGAGCACCATGTACGACGTCACCGGCAACCGGACCAACGCCGAGACGGTGGGCAGCACCACGCTGAGCTTCATCCGGGACATCCCGGCGCTGGAGATCGGCAAGATCGGGGCGGTGATCGTCATCATCATGGTGGTGATGGCGGCGACCAACGGCGTGAACCTCACCGACGGTCTGGACGGCCTGGCCACCGGCGCCTCGGTGATGGTGCTGGCGGCGTACGCGCTGATCGCGTTCTGGCAATACCGGCACTGGTGCGCCGATCCGAACTACACCGAGACGTACTGCTACACGGTCCGGGATCCGTTGGAGATCGCCCTGATCGCCGGTGCGGCGGCCGGCGCCTGCGTCGGCTTCCTCTGGTGGAACACCTCCCCGGCGCGGATCTTCATGGGTGACACCGGGGCGCTCGGCCTCGGCGGCCTGATCGCCGGCATGGCGATGTCCACGCGGACGATCCTGCTGCTGCCGATCCTGGGCGGCCTCTTCGTGATCATCACGATGTCCGTGGTGATCCAGATCATCTCGTTCCGGACCACCGGCAAGCGGGTCTTCCGGATGTCACCGCTGCAGCACCACTTCGAGCTGGCCGGTTGGAGTGAGGTCAACATCGTCGTCCGGTTCTGGATCATCGCCGGCATCGGCGTGGCGATCGCGCTGGGCCTGTTCTACAGCGAGTTCCTCGCCGCGGTCACCTGAGTAGCGGCTTCCGATCGCTCCGGAGGGGTCCCGCCGTCGGCGGGCCCCTCCTGTCACGTTCCGACACGCCGACCGGGCGGTTGCGCCACCGGCGGCCGGGCCCAGCCGGGATGATGGGCGGGTGGGGGA
>JBARAE010000278.1:0-19433 GCA_049791715.1 Micromonospora sp. | reverse complement strand
GGGCTGGACCGCGCGGGCGGCCTCGCTGGCGCGGGCGCGGGACCGGTTCGGCCGACCGGACCGTCGCCCGGCGCCGGAGGCCGTCGACCGGACCACAGTGGACTCCGGCGACGCCATCGACCGGCTGCAGGCCGAACTCGCCACCGAGGTGGACCGTTTCCTGCGGGACAACGCGTTGGCCGGGGAGGCCGACCTGGCCGGGGAGTACCTGTTCGAGGAGCTGGCCGGAAAGCCCGACGGGTTCGTCACCGGCGCCGGGGCCCGGGCGATGCTCGACCGGTTCCGCCGCGCCCTCGGCGGGCCGCAGTCCCGCTCCGCGCGGGAGTTCGACGCCGACCTGCGGGCGCTCGACGGCGACCTGGCCAGCCGGTACCAGCTGGTCGAGGCCTGGCTGACCGCGTTCCTCGCCACGGACGACGGCACGCTGTCCGGGTACGAACTGCCCGAGGCGGTGGCGGTGGAGCTGTGCGGCGCGGACCTGCCCCGGCACGAGGCGACGGCGACGATGTCGGAGACCGTCGGCGGGCTGCTCGGCGCGCACCCGCGGTTCGTCGGCGCGGCGATCACGCTGCGCCTCGACGAGACGCTGGCCCGTACCCGCCGGTTCCGCACCGACGTGGTGCCGGCGTACCGGGACTACCAGCGCCGCCGCAACACGCTGGTGGCCGCCGAACGGGACCGGCTGCGCCTGGAGGAGTACCGCCCGAAGGTGATGAGCGCCTTCGTCCGCAACCGGCTGCTGGACGAGGTCTACCTGCCGCTGATCGGCGACAACCTGGCCCGCCAGCTCGGTGCCACCGGGGACGCCAAGCGGGTCGACCAGATGGGCCTGCTGCTGCTGATCTCGCCGCCCGGCTACGGCAAGACCACCCTGATGGAGTACGTGGCCAGTCGGCTCGGCCTGGTCCTCGTCAAGGTCAACGGGCCGGCCCTCGGCTCGGCGGTCACCTCGCTCGACCCGGCGGACGCGCCCGACGCGACCGCCCGTCAGGAGGTGGAGAAGATCTCCTTCGCGTTGGAGCTGGGCAACAACGTCCTGCTCTACCTCGACGACATCCAGCACACCTCGCCGGAGCTGCTGCAGAAGTTCATCTCGCTCTGCGACGCGCAGCGCCGGATGGAGGGTGTGTGGGAGGGCCGAACCCGCACGTACGACCTGCGGGGCAAGCGGTTCGCGGTGTGTATGGCGGGCAACCCGTACACCGAGTCGGGGCAGCGGTTCCGGGTGCCGGACATGCTCGCCAACCGGGCCGACGTGTGGAACCTCGGCGACGTGCTCTCGGGTCGCGAGGAGGTGTTCGCGCTCAGCTACATCGAGAACGCGCTCACCTCGAACCCGGTGCTGGCGCCGCTCGCCGGGCGGGACCGGGGCGACGTCGAGCTGCTGGTCCGGATGGCGCGGGGCGACGACTCGGTCCGGGCCGACCGGCTCTCCCACCCGTACTCGCCCGTGGAGGTGGAGCAGATCGTCTCGGTGCTGCGCAAACTGCTGCGGGTGCAGCAGATCGTGCTGGCCAACAACCAGGCGTACATCGCCTCGGCGGCCCAGTCGGACGCCAGCCGCACCGAGCCGCCCTTCCAGCTCCAGGGCTCGTACCGGAACATGAACAAGCTGGCCGAGCGGATCGTCCCGGTGCTCACCGACGACGAGTTGGAGGCGGTGATCGACGACCACTACCTCGGCGAGGCGCAGACGCTGGCCGCGGGCGCCGAGGCGAACCTGCTGAAGCTGGCCGAGCTGCGCGGCCGGCTCACCCCCGCCCAGGCTCGACGGTGGGCCGAGGTCAAGGCCGGGTACCTGCGGGCCCGCGCACTCGGCGGCGCCTCCGACGATCCGGTGGACCGGGCGGTGGGCGCGCTCGGCCTGCTGGCCGACCGGATCGGCGGGGTGGAGGCGGCGATCGGACGCGCGACGGACCGGAGCTGACCCGCTATCCCTGAGCCGCTGCCGGTCCGGGCGGGTTGGCAGGGGTGCGCCTCCGGGCCGTCATCCGGTCGAGGACGTTGGCGGTGGCCCGTTCGATCCGCTCGTCCCGGTAGCCGGGGCGGTTGAGTGCCATCGTCCAGCGCAGCGTGCCGGTGGCGAACACGAGCCCGCTCTGCGGCGTCTCGTAGAGGTGCGTGTTCTGCACCTGGTGCCGCCCGGAGCGGGTGTGGAACGGTGACGCGCTCAGCGAGGTGGCGGTGACGGTGGTCGGCCGGGGGCTGTCCGGGTCGATCCCGTCCGCCTCGCCGCCGACGATGCCGGGGATGCGGTCGCCCTCGGCCACGCCGGCGCCCGCCCAGACCCAATGGTCGGCCGCCCGGACGACGAGCGGCTGCGGCGTGCGGACGATGCCGTTGTACTGCACCCCCAGCAGCGCCTGCTCGGCCGGGCCCACCGTGCGCCACAAGACGGTCGGCCCGCTGGCGTCCTGCCCCGGGTCCGGCAGGGTCTTCGCGCAGGCGACCAGCCGGTCGGGCCGGCCGTCGTCGGAGGGCCGGATCCGGACGTGCCAGTAGACGCTGTTCGCGGCGAGGAAGGCCACGCTCCCGCCTGCGGCGACGGCTCGCTCGGTGGCCCGGCGCATCTCCGCCGACCAGTACTCGTCGTGCCCGCAGAACACGACGCCCCGGTGCCGGGTCGGGTCGAGCCGCCCCGAGTGCAGGTCGAGGCTGGTGGCGTAGCTGACGTCGTACCCGTTGCGCTCCAGCCACTGGATCGCGTCGTGGTCCTGCGTGATCTGGCTGGGCAGGCCCTCTTCCGCGTACGGCCGGTCGTAGGAGACCTCCCGTGCGCGCAGGTCCGGGTCGAGCCGGCCGGTGGGGCGGTAGCCGTTGTAGAGACTTCTACCGGTCCGTCCGTCCATCGGCCACTGGTTGTACGCCTGCCAGGTGGTGACCGGCAGGACCACGCAGAGCGGGGCGGCCCGGCGGTCGTCCCGGACCACGAAGGGGGTGCAGGCGCGCCAGCCCTCGGCGGAGGTGAAGACCGCCTGGTAGAGGCCGGAGGTCCAGTCGTCCGGCACCCGTACCGTCCAGGAGACCGGCCAGCGGCAGACGATGGCGCCGGTCTGCGGGTCGGCCGACGGCAGCGGCTGCGGTACGCCGTCGAACTCCGGGCTGGTCAGCATCGTGCGGGCACCGGCGCCGCCGTACCAGCCGATCCGGTGCAGGGAGATCCGGTACCGGCCGGCGGGGTTGACCGCCACGTGGAAGTCGATCGTCTCGCCGGGTGCCACGCTGGTCGTCGAGGCGTACCCCTGGATCTGCCGCCGGTGGTCGTCCACGGGCCCGCGGCCGTCCGGCGGCCACCAGGGCTGCCCGGGCGCGCGGTTCTCGATGTCGACGGGCGGCTGCCGGAACAGGGTGCTGGCGGCGGGTCGGTCGAGGACCGTGTCGGTGGCGCCGAGCGCCGCGGCGGAGGCACCGCCGGCGAGAAGACCGAGTGCCGACCGCCGGTGGAGTCGGAACATGGCGCAGCTCCTGGATGAGGAAAAGACCTGCCGGGACCGGCGGCGGAGGAGAAGCTACCACCGGTCGCCCGTCCTGTCCGTCCCTTGTGGCCTTCGCCTCAGGCGTAGTAGCGGCGCAGCTCCCGGCTGAGTACCTTGCCGGTCGCGTTTCGGGGCAGGTACTTCACGAAGATCACGTCGCGGGGTACCGAGAAGCGCGCCAGGTAGTGCCGGACGTACTCGCGGACCGCCTCCGGGTCGAGCGTCTCGCCGGGGTGCAGGGCGAGGAACGCGGCGAGCCGCTGGCCGTACTCCGGGTCGGGGACGCCGATCACGGCGGCTTCGCGGATCTGGGGCAGCCGGGAGAGCAGGTCCTCCACCTCGGAGGGGAAGACGTTCTCACCACCGGAGACGATCATGTCGTCGGCCCGGCCGTCGACGAAGAGCAGGCCTTCGGCGTTGACCCGGCCCAGGTCGCCGGTGTCCAGCAGGCCGTCGTGGGTCTCTCGCCGGCCGCCGGAGGTGTACCCCTCGAAGAGCATCTCGTTGCCCACGAAGATCCGCCCGACCCGCCCGTCGCGGACGGGCTCGCCGGCGTTGTCCAGGATCTCCAGCCGGGTGCCGTGCGGCGGCCGCCCGGCGGTGGTGGGTGCCTCGCGCAGGTCGGCCGGGCCGGCGATGGACGCCCAGGAGACCTCGGTCGAGCCGTACAGGTTGTAGAGCACGTCGCCGTAGACGTCCATGAACTTGGGGGCCAGGCCGCCGGGGAGCGCGGAGCCGCTGACCGCGACCACCTTCAGCGGCGGGCGTGGGCTCGGCGGCGGCACCTCCAGCAGCCGTTGCAGCATCACCGGTACGGCGAAGAGCGCGTCGCACGGCTGGCCGGCCAGCGCGGCGAGCGTGGCGGCCGGGTCGAAGCGGCGGTGCAGGACGATGGTGGAGCGCAGCGCGAAGGCCACCTGGAGGGCGGCGTACCCCCAGGTGTGGAAGAGCGGCGCGGCGATCAGCACGGTGTCCCGGGCGTGCAGTGGGATCCGGTCGATGATGGACACCAGCGGGCCGAAGCCGTGCGGGGTGGGGCGCCGGGCGCCCTTCGGGGTGCCGGTGGTGCCGGAGGTGAGGACGATGGTCCGGCCGTCCCGTTCCGGCGGTTGGAGCTCACCGGGCAGCGCGCCGGCGATGAGTTCCTCCAGGCCCCGCTCGTCGAGCCGGTGCACGTCGGCGGGGAGGCCGAGGACCCGCTCGGCGAACTCGGCGTCGTGCACCAGCACCCGCAGCGACTGTTCGTCGGCGACGGTCCCGAGCTGCGCGGCGGAGAGCCCGGTGTTGACCAGTACGGCGTCCGCGCCGAGCAGCATCGCGGCGACCACGGTCTCCACCAGTCCGTGGTGGTTGCGGCAGAGCACGCCGATCCGGTCCCCGGCCTGGACGCCCAGCCCGGCGCGCAGCGACCGGGCCAGCCGTTCGGCCCGCTCCAGCAGCTCCTGGTAGGTCAGCTCGGCGCCGTGCTCGTCGACGATCGCGGTGCGCCCGGGGTCCCGGGCGGCGGCTTGGCGCAGCTCACCGGCAAGGCTCCAACCCCACTTGCGGAGCGCGCCGAGCTGAGAGGCGACCCGGATCGGGCGGCCGGGGGTGAGCAGCCCGCGCCGGGTCAGCGTGGCGACGATGAACGGCAGGTCCAAAGCCGCAACTCTCCTTTCTCGGAGCACGGACGGGCCCCTTCCGGGCCGAGCGTGTCCTCACGATCATGCACCGGCGGCGGCCGGGAGCCCAGCCGGCGTCGTTGCCAACACGGTGGGCTGGAGGCGTCGGCACGGACGGTGAGAACCGGCGGCCCGACCCGCGACGGACCGCTCCGGTGTGGCGGAGTCGTCGCGGGTCGGGTCGGGGTCCGCCGGCGATCAGCGGATCTGCATTCCGGAGATGGCCCGGGAGATGACCAGTCGCTGGATCTCTGAGGTGCCCTCGAAGATGGTGTAGATCTTGGCGTCCCGGTACCAGCGCTCGACCGGGTGGTCCCGGAGGAAGCCGGCGCCGCCGAGCAACTGCACCGCCTTGTCGGTGACCGACACGGCCACCTCGCCGGCCTTGAGCTTGGACATCGAGCCCTCGCCGGCGGTGAACGGACGGTTGTTGCGACCCATCCAGGAAGCCCGCCAGACCAGCAGCCGCGCCGCGTCGATCTCCATCTTCATGTCGGCGAGCGCGAACGCGACCGCCTGGTTCTCGATGATCGGCCGTCCGAACTGGACCCGCTCCTTCGCGTAGTCCAGGGCGTACTCGTAGGCGGCGCGGGCCACGCCGAGCGCCTGCGCGCCGACCGTGGGCCGGGACAGCTCGAAGGTCCGCATCGCCGCCTGGCCGGAGGCGCGCTGACCGGAGCGGGCCCGGGCCAACCGCTCGTCCAGGGCGTCCTTGCCCCCGAGCAGGCAGCGCCCCGGCAGCCGTACGTCGTCGAGGAAGACGTCGGCGGTGTGCGACGCACGCAGCCCGAGCTTGCGCAGCTTGCGGGTGGCGCTGAGCCCCGGCGTGCCCGGCGGTACGACGAACGCCGCCTGGCCGCGCGAGCCCAGTTCGGGCTCCACGGAGGCGGTGACCACGTGCACCCCGGCGATCCCGCCGTTGGTGGCATACGCCTTCTGCCCGCGCAGCACCCACTCGTCGGCGGCCTCGTCGTAGACGGCCCGGGTGCGCATCGCGCCGACGTCGGAGCCGGCCTCCGGCTCGCTGGTGCAGAACGCGGCGACGGCCGGGTCGTCAGGGGAGCCGAAGCACTGCGGCACCCATTCGACCATCTGGTCCGGGGTGCCCGCGCCGTAGATCGCGGCGACGGCGAGGGAGGTGCCGAAGATGCTCAGCCCGATGCCCGCGTCACCCCAGAAGAGTTCCTCGCTGGCGATCGGCAGGGACAGGCCGGTGGGATCGGCCCAGCAGGTGGCGAGGAACTCGAAGCCGTACAGGCCGACCTTCGCCGCTTCCTGGATGATCGGCCAGGGAGTCTCCTCCCGGGCGTCCCACTCGGCCGCGGCCGGGCGCACGACCTCGGCGGCGAAGCCGTGCACCCAGTCGCGTAGATCCCGCTGTTCCTCGGTCAGGTCGAGCGAGAACTCGGCCATCTCAGCCCTTGGGGATGTCGAACAGGTTGGCGATGTTGGCGGCGAGGCCCAGGTCGCCCTTGGCCTTCAGCTTGCCGGTCATGAACATCATGACCGGGTTGGCGCCACCGGAGACGATCTTCAGGAACTCGACCGGGCCCATGGTGAGGCTCAGCTTCGGGTCGCGGGTGGCGCCCTCGTTGACGGTGCAGGTGCCGTTCTCGATGACGACCTCGTACGTGTCGGTGCCACCGTCGGGGCGGCCGGTGATGTTCCAGTGGATGACCGCGTTGGTGGAGCCGGCACGGTCGGCGCGGAACAGCGACGGCATCCGGTTGAAGACCTCACTGAGGATCTTGCCGCGCAGGTCGCCGGACATCACCTCGGCGATCTTGGCGTCCGGCGTGGACTTGACCAGCTGGGCGAACTCCTTGGGGCCCGTGTTCGCGAAGGTGGCCGGGTCGAAGTCAGTCATGGGGGATGCACCTCTCGGGGCGGGCCGACGTTGGTTACTCCGGCGTAACCTTACGCACGAGTAGGTATGCTCGCAAGAGTGTCCAGTGCACCCAACTTCAAGCGCCTCCCGCGGGCCGTACGCGAGCAGCAGATGCTCGACGCGGCGGTCAAGGTCTTCTCCCGCCGGGGCTTCCACGCCGCGAGCATGGACGAGATCGCCGACGACGCCGGCATCTCCAAGCCCATGGTCTACGCGTACCTCGGCACCAAGGAGGAGCTCTTCATCGCCTGCCTGCACCGCGAGGGCACCCGGATGATGGAGGCCATCGCCGGGGCGGCCGCCCCCGACCTCCCCGCCGACGAGCGGCTCTGGCGCGGGCTGCGGGCGTTCTTCGGCTTCGTCGGGGCGCACCGGGACGGGTGGGCGGTGCTCTACCGCCAGCCACGCGCTTCGCAGCCGTTCGCCGCCGAGCTGGCCACCATGCGCGGCCGGCTGGTCGAGGTGGTCGCCGGGATGCTCGACCACGCGCTGCGCGCCGAGGGGCGCGAGGTCGGCGCCACCGACCTGGAGGTGGTCGCGTACGCCCTGGTCGGCGCGACCGAGTCGCTGGCCGACTGGCTCGCCGACCACCCCGAGGCCGACCCGGAGAAGACCGCCACCCGGATGATGAACGTCGCCTGGATGGGTGCCGCCCAGCTCCTGCACGGCGTCACCTGGCATCCGCCCGCGACCTGAGGTGTTCAGCGCTGGGCGGCCGCCCGGGCGCGGGCGCGGCGGCGACCCCACCGGGCGGCTTCCAGCAGCACGGTCACCGCGACCGAGAGACCGACGCCGACCAGCAGGCCCCTGAGCGGATCGCGTTCGAAGGCCAGGCCACCGAAGTAGCCGAGCAGGCCGCAGTAGATCCCCCAGCTGCCCGTGGCCAGGGTGTCGTAGAGCAGGAAGCAGCGCAGCGGGTAGCGGACCGCGCCCATGGTCAGGGTCACCGCGGTACGGCCGCCGGGGACGTACCGGGACGTGGTCAGGATCAGGCCGCCGCGCCGGTCGACCGCCCGGCGAGCCCACTCGGAGCTGGCCCGCCGCCGGCTGTCCGCGGGCAGCCGGGCCAGTCGGTGGGCCCCGCCACCCCGACCGATGGCGTAGGAGACGTGGTCGCCGACGAGGGCGCCGAGCGCGGCCACCACGATCACCCCGACCAGGTTGGGTTCCCCGCCCGGCGCGAAGACCGCCGCGGTGATCACCACCGTCTCACCCGGGATCGCCGGGAAGAACGCGTCGACCGCGGTGACCACGAAGATCACCAGGTGCACCCACGGCGAGGTCACCGTCTGGTGCAGCAGGTCGAGCACCGACTCCATGCCCTCATGCTCGGAGGTGCAGGTGTTGGCAGGGGCCCCTTCCTATGCAAAAGGCGTTAACCAGGGGCCCTTCCTTCTCCTTGGCGGATCGTGCCGGTCAGGTGCGGCCGGCCACCGCGGTCGTGCAGGGCGAAGTCCCACGCCGGGGTGGCGCTGAAGGCCACCGTCGAGGGCAGCGGCACCGGCAGCTTGAACGCCACGTCGACCGTGTAGCTCTCCGGCAGGCGGCTCTCCAGCGCGGCCAGGCAGTGGGCCTTGCTCCACATCCCGTGCGCGATGGGCCGTGGGAAGCCGAACAGCCGAGCCCCCAGCCGGGAGGTGTGGATCGGGTTGTGGTCGCCGGAGACCCGCGCGTAGTCCGTACCGACCCGGGGGGTCACCCGCCAGTGGGCCGTGGCCGCCGGCGGTGCGGGCCGCTCGCCCCGGTCGCGCCGCTCACCCCCGCCCGACCTGCGCTCCTTGCCGAGGTACGTCGAGACGCCGCGCCAGACCTCCACCCCGTCGACCGACCCGACGAGCACCACGTCGAGCTGCCGACCCCGGTCGTGCGGGCGCAGGTTCTCCGCGTACGTCCGGAAGTCCAGCGTCTCGCCGGCCTCGATCGGCCGGTGCACGGTGATCCGGTTGGCCACGTGCACCACACCGGTCAGCGGAATCGGAAACTCCGGCGCGATCATCAGCCGCAGCGCCAGCGGGAACCCCATCACGTGCGGGTACGTCGCCGGCAGCCGGTCGGCCAGCCGGAAGCCGCAGACCCGGTCGTAGTCGGCGAGGTGCGCCCGGTCGACCGTGACGCCGGCGACGGTCAGCTCGACCTCCGGCACCGTGTCGCTCCGCCGGCCCCGGACGCCGGGCAGCGCACCGAGCAGGACCCGCCGGTAGAGCGGCCCCGCGGCCGGCATCCGAGGCACCTCGACCACCGTCCGGCCCGCCGTGGCCGCCTCGACGGCAAGCTCCCGAGCGAGCTCGGCGGTGTACGCCGAGAGGTCCTGCGTAGGGCCGTCGATCAGCTCGTGCACCGACAGGTCCTCGGTGGGGCCATCCGTCGGCTGGTCGTTCCTCGCCATCACGCCCCCAGCAGGCTCTGGCCGCAGACCCGGACGATGTTCCCGCTGACCGCGCCGGTCGCCGGCCAGGCCAGCCAGCTGATCGTCTCGGCGACGTCGACCGGGAGACCGCCCTGCGACATGCTGTTCATCCGGCGGCCCGCCTCCCGGAGCATCACCGGGATCCGGGCGGTCAGCCGGGTCTCGATGAACCCGGGGGCGACGGCGTTGACGCTGATGTCCCGGTCGCGCAGCACCGGGGCCATCGACTCGACCAGCCCGATGACCCCGGCCTTGCTGGTGGCGTAGTTGGTCTGCCCGCGGTTGCCGGCGATGCCGGCGATCGAGGAGACCGACACGATCCGCCCGCCGGAGGGGATCAGGCCGCGTTCCAGCAGCACGTCGTTGATCCGCTCCTGACTGGAGAGGTTCACGTCGATGACCGAGTCCCACCGGTCGGCGTCCATCCGGCCGAGGGTCTTGTCCCGGGTGATACCGGCGTTGTGCACGACCACGTCGACCCGGCCGTGCCGATCGGCGATGTGCTGCGCGAGGCGGGTCGGTGCGTCCGGCGCGGTCAGGTCGAGCTGGACGGCACTGCCGCCGATCTCGTTCGCCACCGCGGCCAGCTCGTCCCCGGCGGCCGGAATGTCCAGGGCGACCACCTGGGCGCCGTGCCGGGCCAGTACCCGGGCCAGCGCGGCGCCGATGCCCCGGGCCGCCCCGGTGACCAGGACGACCTGGCCGTCCAGCGGGCGGTCCCAGTCGGCCGGCGGGAGGGCGGTGCCGGTGCCGACCCGGATCACCTGACCGGAGACGTACGCGGAGCGCCCGGAGAGCAGGAAGCGCAGGGTCGACTCCACGCTGGTCAGGGTGCCGGCGTCCGCCTGCCGTGTGACGTACACGAGCTGGGCGGTGACCCCGCGGCCGAACTCCTTGCCGATGCTGCGGGTCAGCCCCTCCAGGGCCCGCTGGGCGGTGGCCTCCCGCGGCGAGTCGCAGTCCTCGGGCGGGGTGCCGAGCACGATCACCCGGCCGCTGGGCAGCAGCGCCCGGGCCTGCGGGTGGAAGAAGTCGTACAGCTGACGCAGCTCGGCGGAGTCGGTGATGCCGGTAGCGTCGTACAGCAGGGCGGCCTGCCGCGCCGCGGGGTCGGTGGCGGCGGCCGGGTCGGACAGCTCGACCCCGGCGGTGGCCAGGATCTTGCCGACCGGCTCGGCGAGGCGCCCGCCGGTCGCCGAGCCGAGCAGGACGGGCCCGGGAACGAGCGGATCACCGGGCGTGTACCGGCGCAGTCGAGGCGGGTCGGGCAGCCCGAGGCGCTTGACCAGCGCGCGACCGGCCCCCGATTGGACGAAGCTCGCGTACCTGTCGGTCATGGGCGTAGCCTACTGGCGAGTAGGGTTCGGGCAACAGCTTCGAGGAGGCCGATCGTGCAGAGTGTCCGGCGGGTCGCGGTCATCGGTGGCAACCGCATCCCCTTCGCCCGGTCCAACTCCCGGTACGCACACGCGTCCAACGCGGACATGCTGGGGGCGGCGCTGGACGGCCTGGTGGCCCGGTTCGGCCTGGCCGGGCAGCGGGTCGGCGAGGTGGTCGCCGGAGCGGTGCTCAAGCACTCCCGGGACTTCAACCTCACCCGCGAGGTGGTGCTCGGCTCCCGCCTCGACCCGCACACCCCCGCGTACGACATCCAGCAGGCCTGCGGCACCGGCCTGGAGGCGGCGATCCTGGTCGCCAACAAGATCGCCCTCGGGCAGATCGAGGTCGGCATCGCCGGCGGCGTCGACACCACCTCCGACGCGCCACTGGCCATCAACGAGGACCTCCGCCGCACCCTGATCCAGCTCAACTCCGCCCGCACCCTCGGCGAGCGGCTGAAGGTCGCCGCCAAGCTCCGGCCGCACCAGCCGTTCAAGCCGGAGATCCCGCGCAACGCCGAGCCGCGTACCGGGCTGTCGATGGGGGAGCACGCCGCCAAGACCGCAGCGCGCTGGGGAATCGACCGGCAGGCCCAGGACGAGCTGGCGCTCCGCTCGCACCAGCGGCTCGCCGCCGCGTACGACCGGGGCTTCTTCGACGACCTGGTGACGCCGTACCTCGGGCTCACCCGCGACCAGAACCTCCGGGCGGACACCAGCCTGGAGAAGCTCGGCTCCCTCAAGCCGGTCTTCGGCGCCAAGGGTGCGGATGGCGAGCAAGCCACCATGACCGCCGGCAACTCCTCCCCGCTCACCGACGGCGCGTCCACGGTGCTGCTGGCCAGCGAGGAGTGGGCCCGCGAGCACAGCCTGCCGGTGCTCGCCTGGTTCTCCTGGAACGAGGTCGCCGCGGTCGACTTCGTGCACGGCGACGAGGGGCTGCTGATGGCCCCCGCGTACGCGGTGCCCCGGATGCTCGCCCGGGCCGGCCTGACCCTGCAGGACTTCGACTACTACGAGATCCACGAGGCGTTCGCCTCGCAGGTGCTGGCCACCCTGACCGCCTGGGAGTCGCCCGAGTTCTGCAAGGACCGGCTCGGCCTGGACGCGCCGCTCGGCCCGATCGACCGGGACAAGCTCAACGTCAACGGCTCCTCGCTGGCCGCCGGGCACCCGTTCGCGGCCACCGGCGGCCGGATCGTCGCCACCCTCGCCAAGCTGCTCGCCGAGAAGGGGAGCGGGCGGGGGCTGATCTCCATCTGTGCGGCGGGTGGGCAGGGCGTGACCGCGATCCTCGAGCGCTGACGGAGCGATCCATGCCGACTTCCGGGGCCGGGGCAACCTGCGCGCCGGACGCCTCCGTTCCCCGGGCATGAGACGAACGCAAGGGCCTCCTCGGTGAACCGGGCCGACGAGGACGAGTACCGGCAGTTCGTGGCCGCCCGGTTGGAGCCGTTGCGGGTCACCGCGTACCTGCTGTGCCGGGACTGGCACACGGCGGACGACCTGGTCTCCATCACCGTGGGCAAGCTCTACCGGCACTGGCGCCGGGTGCGCCGGATGGAGCACGTCGACGCGTATGTCCGGGGCATGCTCACCAACGCCTGGCTGGACGAGCGGCGCCGGCCGTGGCGCCGGGAGAGGTCCACCCACCAACCGCCCGACCGTGTCGAGACGAACGCGCCGGAGGTGACGCTGGCCGACCGGGAACTGCTCCTTGACCTGCTGGCGCAGTTGCCGGCACGCCGCCGGGCGGTGGTGGTTCTGCGTTTCTACTGCGACCTCTCGGTCGAGGAGACCGCCCGGGCGCTGGGCGTCAGTGCGGGCACGGTGAAGAGCCAGGCGGCGCGCGGCCTGGAGAGCCTGCGCGCCCTGGCATCGATCGACGCGAGTGGGGAGGGCGCGTGAGCTACCGGACGATCTTCAACGAGGCGGTCGGCGAAATTCCGCCCAGCTCCGTCGACCTGGACCAGGTCATCGCCCGGCAGCGCCGCAGGCTCCGGCTGCGCCGGCTCACCGCGGTCGCGGCAGCGGCCGTCATGGTCGGCGCGGTCACCGTCGGCGTGGCCGCCACCACCGGTCGCCCCCGGGCCGTGCCGCCGGTGGCACCGAGTCCGAGCCCGTCGGTGCGTACTCCGGCGCTGGGCCAGGACCAAACGTTCACCCCCACCGACATGGCGATCTTCGAGGCGATGGGCCGGGTGGCGCCGGACCTCGAATGGATACGGCAGGACCGCGCGTGGGAGGGCGCGGGGGTCTGGCAATCCGGAGCGAGTACACGCGGCTACACCCCGGACGGCTACCTGGGGCAGGGGCGGGTCCGCTCCGGCGGCCGGGCCGGCTACCTCACCTTTCAAATCACCCCGGACTTGGGTCCGCTCCCGCCCTGCACCTCCGAAGGGGTAACGAAGAACGGCTGTGCCACCACGACCGGACCTGGCGGCGAGACGGTCCAGACCAGTTCGGCCCGCAACCCGGACATCCAATCCGGCCGGAGCCCGACGGGATTCACGATGTCCCACCACACGTACGTGGCAAGGCGCGACGGCGTAGCAATCATAGTGGGCATCATGGGCGAGGACGAGGACCCGCCGCTCACCGCCGCGCAGGTGACCGCCCTGGCGCTCGATCCGGCGGTGGCCGCGGTGGCCGCGGATCCGCTGCGTGGGGATGCCCGGGCCCGCCGGCAGTTGATCGACAGTTGGGTGCTCGCTGCGATCCAACGGCAGGCCCCGGGGGTCACCGGCGCGGAGGGCGAGGGCCCGGTCTTCAACGCGAACGACCTGGGCGCGGGCTGGAGTGACCGCGGCGCCGAGAGCCGGAACACCACGGACACCTACTGGGGTCACGGCCGGGTCATGGTGCAGCGGGTGGCCGGGCTTCTGTCGGTGGGCATCCGGCGGGGCGACGCGGCTCCGGCGGGCGACCTCGTCTGCGGCGAGCCCACGCCGACCCGGGCCTGCGAGGTGGGTACGGGCCCGCGCGGTGAGCGGCACCGCACCACCACGACCCGACGCGCCGACGGGGTCGCCACGCAGCGCGAGGTCGACGTACGGCGGGGCGACGGCACGTGGTTGAGGGTGACGCTCGCCGCGAACGCGGAGGGCAGGTTCACCCTCACCGCGTCTCAGCAGCTGGGGATCGCCCTCGATCCGACGGTCACGCTGCCCGGCCGCTGACCCTCGAACGACCGACGCCCGCCCGGTTCGCACCAGGCGGGCGTCGCTGGTCGGGCGCCGGCTCAACCGCCGAGGGTGAACTTCTCCGGGGGCGGACGCTGGTCCGGTTGGCGATCAGCTGAACCCCGTGCCCCGGCGCAGACGAGGAGGTGGTGGCATCACGGCGGACGTCGACCCCTGAGGAGGTGGGCATGGACCGGCACCAGGTACGCGGGGCCCTGCTGGAGGCGGGGCTGTCGCCGGACGACTTCGAGCTGGAGGGCGTGCACGAGCACGTGCCGGTGCCGCCCGACTTCTGGTTCCTCCGCCACGCCCCGCAGGGTGGCTGGGAAATCGGCCTCTACGAGCGCGGGGTGCACGACGTCCGCCAGCGCTTCGACACCGAGGAGGACGCCGGCGCGGGGCTGTACCGCGCCCTCACCGGCCGCCCCGCTCCGGCCTGATTCGGCTCTTGGGCCGGCCGGAGCGCTGGTCGGCGGGTACGGGAGAATCAGGGTCGTGACGACGATCCCGAACGTGCTCGCCAACCGGTACGCCTCGCCCGAGCTGGTCGCCCTCTGGTCGCCGGAGGAGAAGGTACGGATGGAGCGGCGGCTCTGGCTCGCCGTCCTGAAGGCCCAGCGGGACCTGGGCGTGCCGGTGCCCGACGGGGTGGTCGAGGCGTACGAGCGGGTGGTCGACGACGTCGACCTGGCCTCGATCGCGGAACGCGAGCGGGTCACGCGGCACGACGTGAAGGCTCGGATCGAGGAGTTCAGCGCGCTCGCCGGGCACGAGCACGTGCACAAGGGGATGACCTCCCGGGATCTCACCGAGAACGTCGAGCAGCTCCAGATCCGCGCGTCGCTGGAGCTGATCCGGGACCGGATCGTCGCCGCGCTGGCCCGGCTGGCCTGGCTGGCCCACGAGCACTCCGGCCTGGTGATGACCGGTCGTTCGCACAACGTCGCCGCGCAGGCCACCACGCTGGGCAAGCGCTTCGCCTCGGCCGCGGAGGAGCTGCTGATCGCGTACGAGCGGCTGGAGGACCTGATCGGCCGGTACCCGCTGCGCGGGATCAAGGGCCCGGTCGGCACCGCCGCGGACCAGCTCGACCTCTTCGACGGGGACGCGGACAGGGTGGCCGAGCTGGAGCGGCGGGTCGCCGAGCACCTGGGCTTCGCCCGGGTGCTGGACAGCGTCGGCCAGGTGTACCCGCGGTCGCTGGACTTCGACGTGCTCTCCGCGCTGGTCCAGGTGGCCGCGGCGCCGTCGTCGCTGGCCACCACGATCCGGCTGATGGTGGGTCAGGAGCTGGTCACCGAGGGCTTCAAGCCGGGCCAGGTGGGCTCCAGCGCGATGCCGCACAAGATGAACACCCGGTCGTCGGAGCGGGTGAACGGCTTCGCGGTGATCATCCGGGGTTACCTGTCGATGGTCGGTGAGCTGGCCGGCGACCAGTGGAACGAGGGGGACGTCTCCTGCTCGGTGGTCCGCCGGGTGGCCCTGCCGGACGCGTTCTTCGCCGCCGACGGGCTGTTCCAGACCTTCCTCACCGTGCTGGACGAGTTCGGCGCGTACCCGGCGGTGATCAACCGGGAGTTGGAGCGGTTCCTGCCGTTCCTGGCCACCACCAAGATCCTCGTCGCCGCGGTCCGGCGGGGCGTCGGCCGGGAGGTCGCGCACGAGGTGATCAAGGAGCATGCGGTCGCCGTGGCGCTGGCCATGCGGGAGAAGGGCACCGCCGAGAACGACCTCTTCGACCGGCTCGCCGCGGACGCCCGCCTGGGGCTGTCCCGCGCGGAGATCGACGCCCTGGTCGCCGACCGCACCGCCTTCGTCGGTGCCGCCCCGGCCCAGGTGGACGCGGTCACGAAGCGCATCTCCGAGGTGGTCACCGCGCACCCGGAGGCGGCCGCCTACTCCCCGCCGCCGATCCTCTGACCCATCCCGTCTGGTCCCGCCTGGTTGATCATGGAGTTGGCGGCGATGTTGATCGCGATTATCGCCGCCAACTCCATGATCGACGTAATTCCAGGCCGGCTGGGCGGTGGCGCGGCGGACCGTCACTCAGGGGTGGGAGTTTCCCCGGCGGAGCTGAGGTTGGGCGCGCTGGCCGGTTCGGCGATGCCGCCGGGCGCCTCGGTGATCTCCGGCTCGTGGGCGGTCTCCGCGGCGACCAGGGGCTGGTCGGCGGGCATGACGTCCGGCATCTTGGGTACGACGATCACCGCGGTCCCGTAGGCGCAGATCTCCATCCACATCTCGCCACAGTCCCGGCTGTCGAACCGCATACCGATCACCGCGTTCGCACCGAGCCGGAGGGCCTCCTCACCGAGCCGGGCCACCGAGTCGGTACGCCAACGCGTGAGGTTGTCCGGCGCCATGGGGTCGTAGGCGCCGCCGCGGAGGTTCTTGACCCCTTCGCGGTACGGGTTTCTGGTCCTGGCCATCGAGGACACCACTTCGCCGAGGATCTGGCGGATCTCGTAGCCGGGCAGATGATCCGTCGTCACGACCAGCACGGTTCTGATGCTGTCAGGCCGGGACGGTCCTGTTCGTGAGGCTTGTTCACATGATCGGATGCTGCAAAACGAGGCGCGGCGGACGGGCCGGTACGGACGGCAGCAGCAGGTGCCGGACGGCGCAGCCCGTCCAGGTCCGGGCGGGGCGGCACAGGCGGGTCGTAACACCCCTCGACTGTCGGGAACCGGCCAGTCGGGCGGTCCGGTGTACCAACCACCCGCCCCCCGGATCGGCCGCGACGAATGGGCAGCCGCCGGCCTCCCGGCCCCCCCCCGGTAACGATTTGGCCACGTCAGGCGGGGCGTATTGCCTGGTAACTGCACGTTCCGCGCAGGCCGGGACAGCCGCCGCGGCCACCGGCCGCCGGACACGTCCCGCAGCGCCCGGACTGCGCCCGGCCGGTGCGGCCGGGGCGGTATCTGCCAGGTAGGCTGGCTCCGCTCGCCCGTTGTGGGTCGGCACCCAACTGCGTACACAGTCAGGAGTGCCCAGTGCCTCGCGTCGTCGTCGACGTCATGCTCAAGCCCGAGATCCTCGATCCTCAGGGCCAGGCCGTCGCAAACGCGCTGCCCCGGCTCGGCGTCAGCGACGTCGCCTCGGTTCGGATCGGCAGGCGGATCGAGATCGACTTCACCGGTGAACCGGACCTGGACCGGGCCCGGGAGATCGCCGACAAGCTGCTCGCCAACCCGGTCATCGAGGACTTCACCGTCCGCCTGGTCGAGGCCGACGAGACCGTGGACGCGCACTCGTGACCGCCCGGGTCGGTGTGGTCACGTTCCCCGGCTCGCTTGACGACGGGGATGCGGCCCGTGCCGTCCGGATCGCCGGCGCCGAACCGGTCCGCCTCTGGCACGGCGACCCGGGGCTGTACGGGGTGGACGCGGTCGTCCTCCCCGGTGGCTTCTCCTACGGTGACTACCTGCGCTGCGGCGCCATCGCCCGATTCGCCCCGGTGATGGGGACGATCGTGGACGCGGCCCGGGGCGGCCTGCCGGTGCTCGGCATCTGCAACGGCTTCCAGATCCTCTGCGAGGCCCACCTCCTCCCCGGCGCACTCACCCGCAACCAGCACCTGCACTTCCGCAACCGCGACCAGGTGCTGCGGATCGAGTCCGTCGACACCGCCTGGACGAACGCGTTCCAGCCGGGTCAGGAGGTGCTCATCCCGGTCAAGAACGGCGAGGGCTGTTACGTCGCCGACCCCGCGACGCTGGACCAGCTCGAGGCGGAGGGCCGGGTCGTCGCCCGCTACCTCGGTGGCAACCCCAACGGTTCGCAGCGCGACATCGCCGCGATCACCAACCAGGCCGGCAACGTGGTCGGCATCATGCCGCATCCCGAGCACGCGGTGGAGGCGCTCACCGGCCCCTCCCTGGACGGTCTCGGCTTCTTCACCTCGGTGCTGAAGCACCTGGTGGGGGCGCCGGCGTGAGCGTGAGCAGCGAGGAGAGGTCATGACCACCCATCCGGACCCGGCCGTACGGGAGACGACGGGCGACTTCCCGGCCGCCCTGGCGCAGCCGCGTGCGGCCACCGTGGTGCCGCAGGCCGCCCCGGTCGACGACTGGGCTCTCGGCGTGGACACCGTGTCCCGGGCCGCCGGTACGCCGGAGGAGCTCCAGCCGTACGCGGAGCTGGGCCTCCGCGACGACGAGTACGACCGCATCCGGCACATCCTCGGCCGCCGGCCCACGCAGGCCGAGCTGGCCATGTACTCGATCATGTGGAGCGAGCACTGCTCCTACAAGTCCAGCAAGGTGCACCTGCGCCAGTTCGGCGAGAAGGCCCCGCCGAGCGACCGGCTGCTCGCCGGCATCGGCGAGAACGCCGGCGTGGTCCAGGTCTCCGCCGAGCTGGCGGTGACCTTCAAGGTCGAGTCGCACAACCACCCCAGCTTCGTCGAGCCGTACCAGGGCGCGGCGACCGGCGTCGGCGGCATCGTCCGGGACATCCTCGCCATGGGCGCCCGCCCGGTCGCGGTGATGGACCCGCTGCGCTTCGGCGCCGCCGACCACCCGGACACCGCACGGGTACTGCCCGGCGTCGTCGCCGGCGTCGGCGGATACGGCAACTGCCTCGGCCTGCCGAACATCGGCGGCGAGGTCGTCTTCGACCCCTGCTACCAGGGCAACCCGCTGGTCAACGCGCTCTGCCTCGGCGTCCTGCCGGTCAACCGGCTGCAGAAGAAGGAGGCCGCCGGCCCCGGCAACGTCGTGGTGCTGATGGGCGCCAAGACCGGCCGGGACGGCATCGGTGGCGTGTCGGTGCTGGCCAGCGCCACCTTCGACGAGGGCAGCGAGCAGCGCCGCCCCTCGGTGCAGGTGGGTGACCCGTTCACCGAGAAGCTGCTGATCGAGGCCTGCCTCGAGCTGTACGACGCCGAACTGGTCGTCGGCATCCAGGACCTGGGCGGCGCCGGCCTCACCTGCGCGCTCACCGAGACCGCCGCGGCGGCCGGCACCGGCATGCGGGTCTGGCTGGAGCGGGTGCCGCTGCGCGAGCCCTCGATGGAGGCGCACGAGATCCTCGCCAGCGAGTCCCAGGAGCGGATGCTGCTGGTGGTCTCCCCGGACAAGCTGGAGGCGGTGCTCAAGACCGCCGAGAAGTGGGGCGTGCTCGCCACTCCGATCGGTGAGGTCACCGCGCCGGCGCCGGACGGGCGGCCCGGGCGGCTGCTGGTCACCTGGCGCGACCAGGTGGTGGGGGACGTGCCGCCGGGCTCCCTGGTCGACGACGGGCCGGTCTACGCCCGCCCGATGCGCGAGCCGGCCGACCTGATCCTGCTCCAGGCGGACCGGGCGGAGACGCTGCCCCGGCCGAACAGCCCCGAGGCGCTGCGGGAGACCGTGCTGCGCATGATCGCCTCGCCGAACCTGGCCGACAAGACCTGGGTCACCGAGCAGTACGACCGGTACGTGCTGGGCAACACCGTGCT